>JAIYBS010000344.1 GCA_027488415.1 Planctomycetaceae bacterium
CCTGCCAGGGCTCTGCGCCCCAGGTGGTGCGGACGCCCTTCGTGTCGAGGATGTCCTTCGCGGCCCAGGGAATGCCGTGCAGCGGACCGCGTGCCTTCCCGGCGGCGAGCTCGCCGTCCATCGCGCGTGCGCGCTCGAGCGCCTGCTCGCGCATCACCGTGATCGCGCAGCGCAGGGTCGGGTTCATCCGGTCGAACCGATCCAGCGCGAGCTGCGTGAGCCGCTCGCTCGTCACGAGCTTCGCGCGGAGCATCGCGCCGAGCATCGGGATGTTCGCCCAGCAGAGATCCTCATCGGTCGGTCGGCCCGGGCGCAGCCTGAACTGCGGGACCTCGGTCGGGTCGCCGTCCGCGGTCACCGGGATCGCGGGGCTCTCGGGCAGGTCTGCCCGGAACGCCTCCGCGGGCGGCAGCGAGTTCGCGATGGCGACGCCGGATCGCCGCCGTGCCGCGAGCTGGGCGCGGAGCTCGCCGATCGTCCGCAGGATCTGCGCGCGCTCCGCGTCGGAGAAGCTGATTCCCGCGAGCTTCTCGGCCTCGGCGAGCGTCGCGGCGGTGACCTCGTCCTCGAGGACGTTTCCGCCTGCAGCCGACGAGGACCGCGCGAGCGCGGTGCCTGCCGCGGCCACCGCCGCGGCCCGGAGCAGGAACGTCCGTCGGTCGGCGGGGGCCATCGGCTTCAGACTACGCGCAGTGCATGGCGGTACCCGTCCCGGTCGCCTACGCTTTCCGTTAGTCCCCGATGAGAATCGCCTCCGCCATCCTCTGCTCGATCGCGGCGCTCGCCTGCGCCGCCGCATCCGCCTGCACGCCCCCGGAACCGGGGTCCACGCCCATGACTGCCAAGCCAACCAAGCCCACGCCCGCGCGCTCCCAGTCCGGCTACGACGTCACGCCGCTCTCCCGCGAGAAGGTCAAGGAGCTCGCGTCCAAGCTCGACCCCGAGGCGTATCGCGTGACGCAGAACGCGGGCACCGAGCCGGCCTTCTGCGGCAACCTGCTCGACAACAAGAAGCAGGGCACCTACGCGTGCGTCGTCTGCGGCCTGCCGCTCTTCTCGAGCGAGCACAAGTTCAACTCAGGCACCGGCTGGCCGAGCTTCTACGCGCCGGTCGACCCCGCGCACGTCAGCGAGAAGTCCGACACCAGCCACGGCATGGTTCGCGACGAGATCAACTGCGCCCGCTGCGGCGCGCACCTCGGCCACGTGTTCGACGACGGACCGCGGCCGACCGGGCTCCGCTACTGCCTCAACTCGGCGTCGCTGCGCTTCTACGACAAGGGCGCGCTTCCCGCGGACGCGCTGACCAAGGACCCGACCGGGCTCGCGCGCGGCGAGGCCGCCGCGACCACCGCCGACTCGAAGAAGGATGCACCCATGCCCGAGACCACGATGACCGCGTACTTCGCCGGCGGCTGCTTCTGGGGCGTCGAGCACTGGTTCTCCGTGTGCCCGGGCGTGAAGGACGCCGTCAGCGGCTACATGGGCGGCAAGACCGACAGCCCGACCTACCGCCAGGTCTGCGAGCACGGCACCGGCCACGCCGAGGTCGTGAAGGTCGTGTTCGACCCGTCGAAGGTCAGCTTCAAGCAGCTCCTTCAGGGCTTCTTCATGATCCACGACCCGACGCAGCTGAACCGGCAGGGCCCCGACGTCGGCGACCAGTACCGCTCGGCCGTCTTCTGCACCTCGGCGGAGCAGGCGAAGGCGACGCGCGACTACATCGCCGAGCTGACCGCCGCGAAGGCGTTCGGCAACAAGCCGATCGTCACCCAGGTGGTCGAGGGCACCACGACCTTCTGGCCTGCCGAGGACTACCACCAGGACTACGTCGACCGGACCGGCCGCGCCTGCCACGGCTCGAACCCGTGGCCGGCGGTGTTCGGGACCGCCGCGAAGCCCGCCGCCGCCGGTCATTGACGCGGTGAGCAACCGTGGCAGTCCCGGTCGGTAGGTACGGGCTGAGATGGCCCGCCCAGGCGTCACCATGACCGCAGCCCTCGCCGCGTGCGCACTCGCGCTCGCGACGGTGTCGCCCGGCGCTGCACGCGCCGCCGATGCGCAGCCCGCCCAGCACCGCGGCGCCGATCGCCTGCTCTCGGCCGTGAACGCGGTCCCGTCCGCGAAGAGCCTCGCGTCGTGGCACGACCTGCTCGGGAGCGAGCCGCACGTCGCGGGAACGAGCGGCGACGAGCGCGAGATCGCGCGCCTGCGCGACGCGTTCGTCGCGATGGGCCTCTCGACCTCGGTCGAGGAATTCGACGCGCTCCTCCCGCAGCCCATCGACGCCATCGTCGAGATCGTCGGCGGCGCGGACCTTCCGCCGGCCGCGCCCGGCGGCCGCCGCGGCGTGATCGCGCTTCCCACCGTCGAGCGGAACCTCGCGATCGACCCTGCCACCGCGCATCCCGGGCTCGGCTTCGGATGGAACGCCTACAGCGCGAGCGGCGACGTGACGGCCGGCATCGTCTACGCGAACTACGGCACGAAGCAGGACTTCGCGAAGCTGAAGGAGTGGGGCATCGACTGCCGCGGCAAGATCGTGCTCGCCCGCTACGGCGGGAACTTCCGCGGCTACAAGGCGAAGTTCGCGGAGGAGGCCGGTGCCGCCGCGCTCCTCATCTTCACCGACCCCGCGGACGCGGGCAGCGTGAAGGGCAAGGTGTGGCCGGAGGGCGGATGGGCCAACGACACCTGCGTGCAGCGCGGCTCGATCTTCGCGTCCGACCAGCCGGGCGATCCGCTGACGCCGGGCACCGCGTCCGTTCCCGGCGGCCCGCGAGCGGACCTCTCCACGCTGCCGCTGCCGCGGATCCCGGTGCAGCCGATCGGCTACGCCGCCGCCGCGGAGATCGTGCGCCGCATGGAGGGCAAGCCCGTCCCGGCCGAGTCCGGCTGGAAGGGCGTGATTCCCTTCGAGTACCGCCTCGCCGGCGGCGACGCGCTGCAGGTGCGGGTGAAGGTCGAGCAGGACCGTGCCATCCGGCGCACCGCGAACGTGGTCGCGACGCTGCGGGGCGCCACGCATCCCGACGAGTGGGTGATCATCGGCTGCCACCACGACGCGTGGGGCTTCGGCGCGGCGGATCCGCTCGCCGGCACGATCGCGCTGATGGAGTCGGCGAGGAGCTTCGCCGAGGCCGCGCGCAAGGGGCTCCGGCCGGCGCGCAGCGTGGTCTTCGCCGCGTGGGGCGCCGAGGAATTCGGCATCATCGGGAGCACCGAGTGGGTCGAGGGCAACCGCGAGCGCCTGCTGCGCGGCGCCGTCGCGTACCTGAACCTCGACATGGCCTCGATGGGCCCGAACTTCGGCGCCTCGTGCTCGCCGAGCCTGCGCGAGGCGATGCTCGGCGCCACCGTCCGCGTGCCGCAGGCGCGCGGCGCGGCGGGCGAGACCGTGTACGACCGCATGTCGGGCGGCGGGCGCAAGGACCCGCAGTTCGGCGACCTCGGCGGCGGCTCGGATCACGTCGCGTTCAATTGCCACGTCGGAGTCGCGAGCGCATCGCTCGGCGGCGGCGGCAGCGAGGGCAACAGCTACCACTCGAACTACGACACGATCGCGTGGTACCGATCCACCGTGGGCGAGGACTACGAGCCGGCGCTGATGGTGACGCGCATGACGAACGCGCTCGCCGCGAGCCTCGCGGAGCCGCCGGTCGTGCCGCTGAGCGCCGCGCGCCACGGCGTCGACGGGCAGCGGATGCTTCGCCGTCTCCGCGAGCGCGTGACGGACCCGGCGGCGGGTGCCGCGGTCGATGCGCTGGTCGAGCGCGCGGGTCGCGCCGCCGCGGCGGGCGCGCAGCTTGATGCCTCCCTCGCGTCGGCCATGTCGCTGCTCGAGTCGCGCCGAGGCCAGGCCTCCGTCCGCGACCTCTGCGCACGCGCGGACGCCGCGCTACTCTCGCTCGACCGCGCCTGGCTCGACGACGCGGGGCTCGAGGGGCGCGCCTGGTACCGGAGCATGCTCGCGGCGACCGATCGGGACAGCGGCTACGCCGCGACGATGCTCCCGCTCCTCACCGAGGCCGTGGATGCCGGCGACCCCAAGCGGATCGTCGCGGCGGCCGACCGCTACCAGCGGGTCTTCGACCGGCTCGACCGCGGCATCGAGGCTGGGCGTGCCGCGGTGCAGGCCCTCTCGCTCGGGGATGGGCCGCCGGCGCCACTCGGCGGCCGCTGACCTCTCAGGGTCCCGGAATCCGGGGTTCTGTGGAGAATTCGGCACCCCGACCCTCGGCGGATGCCCCGGATCCTTGCACCCCTCCGATTCCGAGAACATCATTCTGCAAATGCGATCCGTTTGCGGGCCCCATGCGTACTGTTGGAGCCGATACTGACTGTCCTTACCGGAGCAACCCACACATGAAGGCTTCCTCGATCCTCGTTGCGGCACTTGCCGCCGCCGTCACCGCCCCCGTGCTCGCGCAGACCGCGATCGACACGAAGCGCATCATCAGCACCGGGCTCGTCTTCCCGACTTTCATCACGCACGCCCCCGGCGACGACACGCGCCTCTTCGTTCTCGAGAAGGCCGGTCGCATCCGCATCGTCAACCTCGCAACGAACACGCTGCTCGCGACCTCGTTCCTCGACATCGACCCGCTCGTGACCGGCGGCGCCTCGGTGAGCGACGAGCAGGGCCTGCTCGGGCTCGCCTTCGACCCGGACTACGCGACCAACGGCCAGTTCTACGTCTACTACACGGGCAGCGGCACGAACAACGTGGCTCGCTACACGGTGTCCGCGAACCCGAACGTCGCGAACACCACCGGCGTCATCATGATGACGTGGACCGACCCCTTCACGAACCACAACGGCGGTTGGATGGACTTCGGTCCGGACGGCAACCTCTACATCTCGACCGGTGACGGCGGCAGCGCGAACGACCCCGGCAACCGCGCGCAGAACCTGGCGGACCGCAACGGCAAGATCCACCGCATCAAGCCGACGGTCGGCGGCGCCTCGCCGTACTACACGGTTCCGGCGAGCAATCCGTTCGTCGGCGGCGCGACCACCGCGGACGACACCGTGTGGGCCTACGGCCTGCGCAACGCGTGGCGCTGCTCGTTCGACCGCGAGACCGGCGACCTCTGGATCGCGGACGTCGGACAGAACGCGGTCGAGGAGATCAACTTCCAGGCCGCCGGCACCGGCGCGGGCCGCAACTACGGATGGCGCTGCACCGAGGGCACGTCGAACACGGGCCTCACCGGCTGCACCTTCGGCAGCCCGACGCTCACCGCGCCGATCCACACCTACACCCACGTGGCCGGCACCACCGGCGGCTACTCGCTGACCGGCGGCTACGTCTACCGCGGCTGCCGCATCCCGGACCTGCAGGGCACGTACTTCTTCGCCGACTACGTCAACGCCAACATCTGGACGTTCCGCTACAACGCGGCGACGAACACCAAGTCCGAGTTCCAGAACCGCAACTCGACGCTCGGCACCTCGGTCGAGGGCGGCGTCGTGAACCAGTACGCGACCTTCGGCGAGGATGCCAACGGCGAGCTGTACATCGCCGACCACGGCGGCCAGATCTACAAGATCATCCCCGCGTCGGGCGACGGACCGTGCGCGCCGCCGCCGGCTCCCGGCGACCTGAACGGCGACGGGCGCGTCGACGGCGCCGACCTCGGCCTGCTGCTCGCGGGCTGGGGTACCTGCGGCACGCCGTGCCCGGGTGACCTCGACGCCAACGGCGTCGTGAACGGTGCCGACATCGGCATCCTGCTCGGCAGCTGGGGTTGATGCTTGGGGTTGATCCCCTCCGACACCGTGACCATCCGCCGCGCCGCGCGTCCCTGACGCGCGGCGCGGTGCGTTTCCGAGGCACCGAACCCCTAGAATCGGTCCGGAGGATCCACCGATGCTTGCCGCCGCACTCACTGCCCTGTCGGTCCTGTCCGTCGTCCAGGGCGTTCCCGCCGCGCGCCCGCCGATGCAGGCGCCGGCCGCGGCGCGCGTGCCGCTGCTCGTCGATCCGCCCATCGTGAACTTCGGCACGGTCGCGCCGGGCACCAAGCACCCGGCGCGGTTCGTCCTGCGAAACGCGGGCGCCGTCCCGCTCACCATCGAGCGCGCCGCCCCCAGCTGCAAGTGCACCGACATCTCCGACATCGTCGGCAAGGTCATCGAGCCGGGAGGCAGCCTCGAGCTCACCGCCGCGCTTCAGGTGCCGAAGTCGCCCGGCGAGAAGGATGCAAAGGTGATGATCTCCGTCGCCGGCCAGCCGGGCATGGTGCTCGCGCAGATGGTCGCCGAGGTCACCCAGCCCGTGCGCTGCGCGCCCGCCTACGTCGACGCGCTGAAGGGCGTGCAGGAAGGCACGGTCGCGTTCTCGTCGGTGGACGGCAAGCCATTCCGCATCACCTCCGCCGGCGGGCGGCCGCCGATCTTCGTCGGCTTCGACCCGGCGAAGGACGCGCCGCGCTCGCAGTACCAGCTCCGCTGGAGGCTCGCCGACATCGGACCGAGCGCGCCGCCGCAGTGGTGGGTCGTCGACACCGACCGCGCGGACTGCCCGCAGGTCCCGCTTCGCATCCGCCACGAGACCACCGGGGTGCGCTTCGACCCGAACTCCCACGTTCGCTTCTGGTTTCCGCCCGAGAGCATCGTCCTCGCGGGCGTGGTGAAGGCCGGCACGCCGATCGCGCTCTCGACCACGATCGAGCACGTGAACCCCGCGGCGCAGGGCCGCGTGACCGCTCCCGCGTGGGGCGACGTCTCGTCCGTCTCGGTCGCCGCGGGGCAGGGCAACGCGAAGCTGGTCTCCGCCACGAAGCGCGGCACCGACTTCGTCGACGTCTCGTTCACCTTCACGCCGGCCGCCGGTCCCGCGGGGCCGCGGTACGTCCCGGTCGAGATCGCGACCCCCACCGGCAAGGGACTGGTCTTCGTCGCGGTGACGGTCGTCCCGTGAGCCTCGACCCGCAGGCAGTCTCGATGCAGGACGCCGTCGGCGTCGCCGCGCTCCTCGATGCCGCGGCGGCGTGCCTGGTCGCGGATCCCGCTCGGCGCGGGTCGTCCGTCATGCTGCCGAGGCGCGGTCGGATCCTGCTGACCGGCGACCTGCACGACAGCCTCGCGCACTTCCGGATCGTGCAGGAGCTCGCCCGCCTCGGCCGGTCCCCCGACAACCACCTGGTGCTGCACGAGCTCATCCACGGCGAGCGGCTCGTGAACGGCGTCGACCTCAGCTACCGCATGCTCTGCAGGGTGGCGCAGCTGGTGCTCGCGTTCCCGGGGCAGGTGCACGTCGTGCTCGCGAACCACGAGCTCGCCCAGGCGTTCCGGCAACCGGTCTCGAAGGGCGCCGGCGACAACCTCGAGCTCTTCGACGCGGGCCTCGAGTGGGCCTTCGGCGACGACGCTGCGCTCGTCGAGGAGGCGATCGTCCGGTTCGTGCTCGCGATGCCGCTCGCCGTGCGGTGCGAGAACGGCCTGATGCTGAGCCATTCGCTGCCGGCCCCGCACGAGCTCGAGGGGTTTGACCCCGGCATCCTCGACCGTCCGCTCGTCGAGGGTGACTACGCGCTGCGAACCGGGGGTGCGTGGCGGATGACGTGGGGCCGCGGCTGGGACCGCGACGAGCTCGCGCTGCTCGGCGAGCGGTGGAACGTGCGGACCTTCGTACTCGGCCACGCGTTCGTCGAGCACGGGGCCGAGGCGCCGTTCCCGAACCTGCTGCTCCTCAACTCCGATCACGAGCACGGCCGCGTCGTCGCGGTGGACCTCGTCGCCGACGCCCCCGACGCGGACACGATGGTGATGGAGTCCGTGCCGCTCTCGGCCTACGGTGCCGCCGATGCCTGAGGCCTTCCTCGCGATCGAGGCTTCGCAGCGGCACGCGAGCGTCGCGCTCCGTGCGGCGCCGGGCGAGCCCGCGCGTGAGTGGCCCGTTCCGGCGCCCGACGCGGACCACGACCACCTCATGGCCGTGATCGACGAGGCCTGCCGCGCCGCCGGCATCGGGCCGCGCGACCTTCGGGCGATCGCCGTCAGCTGCGGCCCCGGCGGCTTCACCGGGCTTCGCGTCTCCTGCGCCACCGCCAAGGCGATCGCGGACGCGACCGGCTGCGCGCTGGTCGCCGTGCCGTCGGCGCTGGTGGTGGCGCGTGCCCGCGCACGAAGCGGGGGGCTTTGCGACGGCCCGTGCGCCATCCAGCTCGCCCAGAAGGCCGGCTCCGCGTGGGTGAGCGAGATCCTCGTCGAGGACGGTTGGCCGAGGCTCGTCTCCGCGGGCCTCCGCGACGCGCCGGCGGGCGACGGCCCGGAAGGCCCGTGGTCCGCGCTTGCGTGCCTCGAACTGGGCGAAGCGATGCTCGCGCGCGGCGAGTCCGTTGACCCGCTGCACCTGCTCCCGATCTACCCGCGTCCTGCCGAGGCGGTCACGCTGTGGGAGGCGCGGCACGGGGCGAAGGGGCGGTAACCGGCGCCGGGGGCCGGAACAGCCTGAATTCGGTCGCGGCCAGCGTATCACGGGCTGCAGCAGCCGCCCGCGGCGGCCGATCCGTCCGTTGCCATGCCTGCCCGCCGCACCGCTGCCGTCTCCCGCACCGCCGCCCCGAACCTCAGCGCCCGCTGCGAGAAGCTCGAGTCGCTCCTGCGCTCGGTGCTCGCCAGCCGCGCCAAGGCCCGCGCGGAGCTCGACCGTACCCGATCCCGCCTGCGCACGGCCGGCGACGACTTCGTCGTCGCCTTCGAGGCGATCGACGCCCGCACCGATGCCGCCGTCGCCGCCGCCGAGATGCGCGGCCTCCTCGGCCACGACCTCGACGTCGACACGCTGCTCACCGTCGCGACCGAGCAGCTCCTCGCGCGGTTCCGCCCGAGCAACGTCTGCATCTGGCTCTGCAACAGCCGTGGCGACCACGGCCTGGCCTCCTACGGCACGAACGACATCCCCCGACCCCGAGCCGAGTCGACGATCGGCGTGGTCGGTCGCGAGGTGTGCCCGTCGCTCCCGATCGAACCCGTCGCGCAGGTCTTCGAGCGCGCGCTCGACATGGTCGCCGTGCCGCCCCCGGGCGGCGGCGTGCTGCCCGGCCGGCGCGCGATGACCGTCGCGATCTCGCATCGCGGCGAGCGCTTCGGCGCGATCCTGCTGCTGCAGGACGAGTCGGCGCCCTTCCAGGCGAACGGCGCGGAGTGCCTCGGCGCCATCGCGGGCGTCCTCGGCGAGCAGATCGAGCGAATCACGCGGATCGTCGTCCAGCGCAGCTCGCACTGGCCGGGCGGATGCTCCGGGTCCGACTGATTGATTGAGGAGGTTCAGCGCGGCGCGCCGAGCGTCGCGA
>JAIYBS010000347.1 GCA_027488415.1 Planctomycetaceae bacterium
CGCCTTCGCCCGTCGCTCGCTGAGGTGGATCGCGAGCATCAGGATCAGCATGCCGGCGATCAGCTCCATGTCGGCGGCGGTGAACACCCAGGGGAACCACTCGTTGCTGCCGCCCGGCCAGTGAAGGCCGAACGGGAGTTCGCGACGCGGGAACATGTGCAGGAAGTCGCGCACCGCGCCCACCGAGACGCGGTCGACCATGTTGCCGATGCCGCCGGCGAGGACGAGCGCGAGACCGACGTGGGTGACGCGGCTGCGAGACGAGGTGTGCCGGCCGAACACCCAGAGCGAGGTTCCGACGGCGAGCACGGTGAACGCGATGAAGACCGCGCCCCTGCCCTGCCCGATGCCGAACACCGCGCCGTGGTTGAGGACCAGCCGGAGGTCGAGGAGGTTCGGCTCGAGCACGCGCTGCCCGGGATGCCACGGGATCGAGTAGCCGGTGTTGCCGGCAACCTCCTCGTAGCGGAGCACGACGGGCTGCCCGGCGACGGTGCGGAACGCCCACTCCTTGGTCCAGAGATCGGCGGCGAGCGCGACGGCGAAGGTGCCGAGCAGCGTTGCCCACGCGGCCGGCGATCTCCAGGCTGGGGTTGGCGCCGGTGGCGGCATCGGGAACTCGCGCGGGCGTCGCGGCCGCGACCGGGGCGCGTCAGCGCACGCGCTGCTTCTCGAGCTGGCGCGCCGCCTCGATCGTGTACTTCGCCCAGGGCTTCGCGTCGAGGCGGGCCTTCGGGATCGGCTTGCCGGTGAGCTGGCAGACGCCGTAGGTCTTGGTCGGGATGCGCTCGAGCGCCTCGTCGATCTCGCGGAGGAGCTCGCGCTCCGTCTCGGCCATGCCGATCGCGAGGTCCTGGTCGAAGGTGTCGGTGCCGATGTCCGCCATGTGCAGCGGCATGTTCGAGAGGTTGCCGCCGGAGCTGCGGAGCGCCTCGTCCTCGAGGCCGGTCACGCGGGCGATCAGCTCGGCGCGTGCCTCGAGCAGGATCTTCTTGTACTCGCCGAGCTCCTTCGCGGTGAGCTTGGTCTTGATCGCCGCGATCTGCGCGTCGGTCGGGCCTTCGTCCTTCGCCTTGACGGGCTCGGGCTTCGCGGCCTTCTTCTTCGAGGCGGGCGCGACCGCGGCGATCACGCGCACGCGGCGGCCGTTCACGAGCACGTAGCCGTTCGCGTCGGGCTTCATGTGCGCGGCGACGTGCGCAACGCTCTTGACGGCGGTGAAGTCGATCTTCTTGCCCTTGTTCGCGGCGCGCTCGGCGGCGGCCTGCTGGGCGCGCATCGCCTCGAGGGCCTCCTTGCGCGGGTCGCGGATCGACGGCGGCGGAGCGCCCTTGCCGGGCTTCTTCTTCGGCGGCGGAGCCTCGTTCGAAGCACGCCAGACGGCCTTCGGCGCGACGGCCGGGATGACTTCCTTCGGGCCGCTGTTGACGATCTTCGGAAGGACGATCGGCTCCGCCTTGGGAACGGGCTTCGGCACGGGCTTCGGTGCCGGCTTGGCGACAGGCTTTGCGGCCGGCTGCGGCGCGGGCTTTCCCGGGGCCTTCGCCGGCGCCTTGGCCGCGGCCTTCACCGGCGGCTTGGCCCCGGGCTTCGGCGCGACCTTCACGATCGGCTTGCCGGCAGGCTTGGACTTCGTGGCGGGGGACTTCGCGGCAGGCTTGGACGGCTTCTTCACAGCAACCTTCTTATTGGACTTTGCCATGGAGCGCACCCTCGAGTCACCGGAAATCGGGGCCTGGCGGACCGCGGCGGCCTGCCAAAGAGCCGGGAATCTTAGCAAAAACAGCGAGAAGGGTCAACGGGCACCGCGCGTAACGGGGTGCAGGGAACGCACTCCGCGAACGCTTCCCGCGCGCAACGGTCCCCGATTCACTTCACGCTGGCGATCGCGCGGAACTTCTCGTAGCGCTTGCGGACGAGCGTGTCCGGATCGATGCGCTGCAGCTCGCGCACCCAGTCGACCACGTAGTGCTGGATGGCCTCGGCCATCGCCTTCGGGTTGCGGTGCGCGCCGCCCGCGGGCTCGGGGATCACGTCGTCGATCAGCCCGTTCTTCAGGTTGTGCGTGGCCGTGAGCGCCAGCGCGTTGGCGGCGAGGTTGTTGGTGCGCTCGTTCGCCTCCTTCCAGAGGATCGCGGCGCAGCCCTCGGGACTGATGACGCTGTACCAGCTGTTCTGCAGCATCGCGACGCGGTCGCCGATGCCGATCCCGAGCGCGCCGCCGGAGCCGCCCTCGCCGATCACGATGCAGATGACCGGCACGCGCAGGCGGCTCATCTCGCGGAGGTTCACGGCGATGCTCTCCGCCTGGCCGCGCTGCTCCGCGCCGATGCCGGGGTAGGCGCCGGGCGTGTCGATGAGGGTCACGATGGGCAGCCGGAACTTCTCGGCGAGCTTCATCTTGAGGAGTGCCTTGCGATAGCCCTCGGGGTGCGCGCAGCCGAAGTGGCACGCGAGGCGCTCCTTGGTGTCGCGGCCCTTCTGGTGGCCGACGACCAGGCACTTGATGCTGCCGATGCGGCCGAAGCCGGTGACGATCGCCGGGTCGTCGCCGTGGCGGCGGTCGCCGTGCAGCTCGCACCAGTCGCGGCAGATCATCTGGACGTAGTCGAGCGTCTGCGGGCGCTGCGGGTGGCGCGCCACGCGGACGGTCTGCCACGGCGTCAGGTTGCCGTAGGTCTTATTCAGGAGGCTGTTGCGGGTCTCCTGGAGCGTGCGGATCTCGTCGGCGATCGCGGCGGCGTCGGGACGGGTCTCGAGCGCGCTGATCTGGCGCTCGATCTCGGCGATCGGCTGCTCGAAGTCGAGGATCTGGACGGCGGCTGACATCGCGGGAATCGTAGCGCAACCGCGCGAGGCAGGGCTCGGCGCAAGGCCGGCGTCAGCGCGAGGCTAGGCTCCGCGCCATGAGCGCCTCCCCTGCCCCCGCCGGCACCGCGTTCGTCGGGTGCGGAAACCTCGGCATGGCGATCCTCTCGCGCGCGATCGCGAGCGGCGCGCTGGACGCCGCCTCGGCGGTCGTGGTGGAGCGCGACGCCGCCCGACGCGCGCAGGCGTCCTCGCTCGGCGTGCGGGCGAGCGAGGACGCGGCGGAGGCGCGCGGCGCGGCGCTCGTGGTGCTCGCGGTGAAGCCGCAGTCGTTCGCCGACGCCGCGCGCGCGATCGGCACGCTGGGCGCCGGGCAGCTCGCGGTGAGCGTGATGGCGGGCCACTCGTCGGCGGCGATCCGCGCGGCGCTCGGCGGCGCGGTGCGCGTGGTGCGAACGATGCCGAACACGCCGGCGCAGGTCGGCATGGCGACCACCGCGGTGGCCGCCGGCGCGGGCGCGACGGCGCAGGACCTCGCGGAGGTGCGGCGGATCTTCGGCGCGATCGGACGGACCGTGGAGATCCCGGAGGCACTGATCGACGCATCCGTGGCGGTGGTCGGCAGCGGACCGGCGTACCTGTTCCTCCTCGCGGAGGCGGAGATCGCGGCGGCGATCGCGATGGGCCTCTCGCCCGAGGCGGCGCGCGAGATGGTGACGGGGACGCTCCTCGGCGCGGCAACGCTGCTCGCATCGGACGGCCGGAGCGCGGGCGAACTACGCGCGGCCGTCACCAGCGCGGGCGGCACCACGGCGGCCGCGGTGCGCGTCTTCGAGGAGCGCGGGTTCTCGCAGGCGGTGGCTGCGGCGATGGAGGCCGCGCGCGCGCGGAGCGCGGAGCTCGCGGGCGGCGGCTGACGCGACGCGGGACGAACGAAGGCACGCAGACACGCGGACACGCGGAGCCGTCGGTCGCGCGGCTCGCACCGGTCACGTGCGCACGTGCATGCCGAACCCGCTCTCCTCGAACTCGATCGGTCGCAGGCGGCGCATGCGATTGCGGACGGCACGAAGCCCGGCGGCGGTCATCGGGTGCTTCTGCAGCTCGAGCAGGAGCGCGGACTCGAACAGCGTCGACTCGGTCCAGTCGACCTCCTCGCGGAAGCCCGAGATGCCGACGGCCCCGGTGGCCCTGAGGAAGCGGCGGATGCGCGCCGGCGGCATCGCGATGGTCCGACACCCGCCGAAGTGGATGAATCGGCCGCGGCACTTGCCTGCGAGGATCTCCTCGAGCCGGTCGATGTGCATCTTCTCGTCGGGACGCCGCATGTCGCCGGGAAGCAGCAGGCCGCGCCGCGAGTGCATCGCGAGCCAGAGGACCTCGAATCCCGTGTGACGCTCCTGGAACCACTTGCGCAGGTAGTGCTCGAGCTCCGCGCGCGTCGCGACGTCGCGATGGATGTACGCGACGTGGTAGTCGGAGGCCCGCAGCAGCTCGAGCGCGGGGCGGACGCTCACCGTGGAGCGCAGGCCGAACCACTCGCTCTCGAGGCAGAAGATGCCCTTGCGGTAGACGAGCACGCGATGATCGTAACGGTCGGCGCGCGCACGCGCGAGTTCAGAAGTCCCGCCGACGGAAGAGCCACACGCAGCCGCCGAGCATCACCGCCTCGAACGCGAGGCTCGTGCCGATCGCCCAGAGCGCGCCCTTGCGGGACTCGGCGTCCTCGTAGATCGCTTCCTCGAAGTCCTTCTTCTTGACGCGCGAGGAGCCGAAGAAGCGAAGCTCGTCGTCCTCCTTCGGCGGGCGCCGGAAGCTCGCGTTCTCGACGAGCTGGCGCTCGAGCCATTCGGTGGTCTCGTTGGTCTTCGGCAGGAGCGTGACGATCGCGTACGCGGGCCAGTAGCCGGAGGCCCACTTGCCCGCGGCGATGCGCTCCTGCGCGAGCTCGCCCTCGAGGCGCTCGACGTCGGCGTCCGCGTTCTTCTCGAGGCGGGTCGCGATCGCCTTCTCGATGGCGGCGACCTCCATCTGCGAGGCGATCCGGCCGAGGTTCAGGAACTGCTCGGCCTTCTGCACGCCGAAAAGCACGAGCCAGAAGACGAGCGTCAGCAGCAGGCTCGCCACGGTGCTGCGCGTGAGCACGCCCATCAGCGCGCAGAAGCAGTAGAGGTAGCTGAAGAAGATGATCACCACGGGCACGGCGATGAAGAGCCCGGGCTCCCACGTGCCGCCGCGGATGCCGATCACGAGGAAGCTCGCGGTGACGAAGACGAGCGTCTGGATGCCGGCGAAGAAGAGTCCCGTGACCCAGCGCGTCAGGAAGAGCCGGCCGCGGGAGATCGGCTTCGACAGCATCATGTCGATCGAGCCGCTCGCGATCAGCTCCGGGACGACGCTCGCGGTCGAGATCAGCGCGAGGATCGCCGCGAGCCAGGTGAGCCAGATGTTGATGCCGAGGCTCTGGAAGATGAGCTTGTAGAACGTGGACGCCGGGAAGAAGAGCGTGTTGACGAACTTGCTGTCGAAGCGGAAGCCCGCGACCGAGACGCCGGCCTCGTCGATGCCGAGCAGGCCCACGATGACGACGACCAGGCCGCTGATCGCGACGGCGAGCCAGAAGAGCTTGCGCGAGTTCAGGTCGCGGTAGGCGTCGAGGAAGATCGCGAGGGTCTGCGTCACGGGTTGAACTCCGTGGGTGGCCGGCGCGCGGGAGCGGCGGCCGGCGGGGCGGCGGCGATCGGCGGCTCGGGCGCGGCGGCACGCGCGGCGCCGGGCATCGCGCGGCCGCGTTCGTCGACGACGCTGCGCACGAAGAGGTCCTCGAGCGTCTCCCGCGCGCGCTCGACGCGGACGACGACCGCGCCCATCGCGCGGAGCGAGTCGATGGCGGGTTGGACGTCGGTGGGCTCGCGCGTCGGGATCGAGTACGTGCGGAGGCCCGGCTGGTCGCCGGACTCGGCGCCCGCCACGGGGCCGGCGACGGTGTGCAGGCGCTCGGGGCCGCCGACCGCGTCGATCTCGTAGCGATGGCTGTCGCGGGTGAGCTCCTCGATCGTGCCCTGCGCGAGGGTGCGGCCCTGGTTGATGATCGCGACGCGGTTCGCGACCATCTCGACCTCGCTCAGGAGGTGGCTGTTCACGAGCACCGTGCGGCCCTCGCCGCGGATGCGCAGGAGCATGTCGCGGATCTCGCGGCGACCGACCGGGTCGACGCCGTCCGTCGGCTCGTCGAGCACGACGAGGCGCGGGTCGTTCACGAGCGCGGCGGCGATGCCGATCCGCTGCTGCATGCCCTTCGAGTAGGTGGTGACGCGGCGGTCGCCCCAGTCGCGCATGCCGACGAGGTCGAGCAGCTCCTCGACGCGCCGGCGGCGCGCGTCGCGCGGGACCTTGCAGAGCGCGCCGAAGAAGTCGACCACCTGCCGGCCGGTGAGGTACTGCGGGAAGCGGTGGTGCTCGGGGAGGTAGCCGATCCGCTCGAGGACGCGCTGCGTGCCGACCGGCTCGCCGAGGACGGTGCCGCGGATCGTGGTCGGGCGGACGACCGTCATGATGATCTTGACGAGCGTGCTCTTGCCGGCGCCGTTCGGGCCGAGGAGGCCGAAGATCTCGCCCTCGTTGACCGCGAGCGACACCCCACGCAGGGCCTGGACGCGGCCGCGGTAGGTCTTCGTGACGTCGTGAAGGTCGATGGCGAGCACTGGAAATCCGTTCCAGGTAAAGGATTCCCCGATTTCGGGGTCGACAGAGACTACCTCCGAAGTGTTCGGAAATCGGGGAATCCTTTACCTGGAACGGATTTCCTACCATTCGCGGATGCACCGCGGAATGCGCGAGTTCCTGGCAGCGCTCGAATCGGCCGGCGAGCTCCATCGCGTCCGCGCGGAGGTGAGCGCCGAGCTCGAGGTCACCGAGATCGCCGACCGCGTGAGCCGCATGGGCGCGATCGCGAGCGCCGGCGCGACCGGCTTCGACCCGGCGATGGCCGCGACCGGCGGCAAGGCCCTGCTCTTCGAGCGCGTGCGCGGCTGCGACTTCCCCCTCGCGATCAACGCCTGGGGCAGTTACCGGCGCATGGAGATGGCCCTCGGCGTCGACGGCCATCCGCAGGGGCTCGAGTCCATCGCCGCTCGGATCGCGAGCCTCACGAAGCCCGCTCCGCCGCGCACGCTCGGCGAGGCCATCGCGAAGGCGCGCGAGTTCCTGCCGCTCCTGCGGATCGGCCCGAAGCGCCGCCGCAGCGGGCCGTGCCAGGAGGTGGTCAAGCTCGCCTCACGCGGCGAGGTCGACCTCACGCGCCTGCCGATCGTCAAGTGCTGGCCCCTCGACGGCGACCCCGCCGCCGTCGGCATGCGGCTCGACCCGCGCACCGCCGGCACCGCCGCCGGTCGCGGCCGCTACGTCACGCTCGCGGGGATGCACACGATCCACGCCGACGACCGCGACGACCCGCGGCCGCCGAGCCACAACATCGGCATGTACCGCAGCCAGCTGCTCGGGCCCACGACGCTCGCGATGCACTGGCACATGCACCACGACGGCGCGTCGCACTGGCGCAGCTGGAAGCGACTCGGGCAGCGGATGCCGATCGCCATCTGCCTCGGCGGCGAATCGGTGATGCCCTACGGCGCGACGGCGCCGCTGCCGCCCGGGATCAGCGAGCTCCTCATGTGCGGCTTCCTCAACGGCCGCGGCATCCCGATGGTGCGCGCGAAGACGGTGCCGCTGTGGGTCCCCGCGAACAGCGAGATCGTCATCGAGGGCTGGGTGAGCACCGAGTGCGGCATGATCGGCTGGCACCCGGACTCCGGGGAGCCGCTCGGCCCGGGCGCGGTCTTCGAGGGCCCCTTCGGCGACCACACCGGCTTCTACTCCCTCCCCGACCGCTACCC
>JAIYBS010000156.1 GCA_027488415.1 Planctomycetaceae bacterium
CGCGATCTCCCGCGGCGCCCGGCGTGCGAGCTCCTCGATGCGGTCGAGGTGGAGGTCGGGGACCCGCTCCTCCCCCTCGGGCGGTCCGCCCGAGTCGTTGTCCGGGACGCTGCTCACGGGGTGCGGATCCTACTTCCGGGCTCGGCAGCGCCGCGTTCGTACACTTCGGCGATGCACCGCACCGCGATCGTCACCGGCGCCGCCCGGCGAGTGGGCCGGGCCGTCGCGCTCGAACTGGCTCGGGCGGGCTGGGATCTCATCCTCACCTGCCGTAGTCGCCGCGCCGAGGCGGACCGCGTCGCCGCCGAGTGTGCGGCGGCGTCCGCGTCCGCGGGGCACCGTTCGGGCGCGACCGTCGCCGAGCTCGACCTCGACGACCTCGGCGCCGTCGGCCGCTTCGGCGCCGACGCCGCCTCGCGCGGGGTCGACGCGCTGGTCCTCAACGCGTCGAGCTACGAGCGCACGCCCTTCGGAGCGATCGCCGCGCCCGTCGCGGAGCGCGAGCTTCGCGTCAACGCGATCGCGCCGCTGATCCTCTCGCAGTCGCTCGCCCCGGCGCTTGCCGCGAGCGGGCTTTCCGGCGGCGGGGCAATCGTCGCGTTCGGCGACATTCACGCCGCCGGCCGTCCGCGTCGCGCGTTCGCGCCGTACCTCATGTCGAAGGCGGCGCTGCACGCGATGGTCGAGGCGCTTGCCGTCGAGCTCGCGCCCGCGGTCCGCGTGAACGCGATCCTCCCGGGCGTGGTCGCCTGGCCCGACGACGCACCCGCCTCGGAGCGCGAGTCCTACGAGGCGCGCATCCCGCTCGGCCGGCCCGGCACTCCCGAGGACGCGGCCCGCCTGGCGCGGTCGATCATCGAGGACATGCCGTACGTGACCGGCTCGCTCATCCGCCTGGACGGGGGACGCTGGCTTCGCTGATCGCGGCACGCACCGCCTCGGGCGGCGCACCGGCGACGGCGGCGGCATCCGCGCAGATCGTGGCACGCACCGGGTCGCCGGCGCGCATCCACGCGGTCGCGGCACGGAGCGACCGTTTCCAGTCGTTGGGCGCCGCCGACGCGCTCTCGTCGAGCACGCCCGCCGCGGTGCGCGCGTCGCCGAGCGCGAGGTGCGCCGCGGCGATCTCCTCGGCGAACCCGAGCTCGCGTCGCAGCGGCGCATCGAGGGGCATCAGCAGCTCGAGCGACTCGCGCGGCGCGCCCGCGAGCCGTCGCATGCGCGCGTCCGCGAGACGGAGCTCGTTCGACGCCGGCGCGAGTGCGCGCGCCTCGGCGATCTTCCGGCGCGCCCCGTCGGCGTCGCCCGTACGCATCGCGAGGTCCGCGAGCGCCGCCTTCGGGTCGGGCGACTCTGGCATCGCGCGCTCGGCCTCCTCGAGGAGGCGCCGGGCGTCGTCGGCCGCGCCGTCACGTGACCGCGCGAGGCCGAGGTAGAGCGCGAACTGCGCGTTCCCCGGCGCGATGCGGTGCGCCGCCTCGTAGTGGCGCACGGCCGCCTCGTGCCTGCCGGCGGTGTCGCACACCACGCCGGTCGCATGGTGCAGCGCCGCGTTGCCGGAGTCGATCTCGGTCGCCCGCTCGTACGCGTCCGCCGCGCGGCCGAAGACCGCCGCGCGATCCTCGGTGGGCAGGTCCGGCTGCATCGCGAGCGCGACGAGCGCGCGTCCGTGGATCTCGTGCGCGCGCATCAGCCCGGGCGCCTCGGCCGCGAGCCGCTCGGCGACGAACGTCGCCTCGCTCGGCTTCTCCGCGGCGAGGTACGCGTCGATCGCACGCACCGCGGCATCGACCTGCTTCGCGTCCGGCGGAGGCGCGGCCGGCTCGTCGCGCGCGGCGTCGCACGAGGCCATCGCCGCGGCCACCGCGAACGCAGCGGCGCAGCGCAGGGTCCTGCTCTCGTAGAATCGTCGCTCCATGTCCAGCGCCAAGCCCATCGAACAGAGCGCGCCGACCGGCGGCCCCGACTTCCAGCTCGCGAAAGCCTACACCCCGGCCGACGCGGAGCGCTTCGCCTGGGAGCGATGGTCCGGCGGCGCCTGCTTCCACGCGGAGCCGGGCGACGCGGGCGCGCCGTACTCGCTCTTCATCCCGCCGCCGAACGTCACCGCGGCGCTCCACCTCGGGCACGCGCTCAACAACACGCTGCAGGACGTGCTCGCGCGCTTCCACCGGATGAAGGGCATGAACACGATGTGGATGCCCGGCACCGACCATGCCGGCATCGCCACGCAGACCGTCGTCGAGAAGCGCCTCCTCCAGCAGGGCAAGCGCCGCTCCGACTTCACGCGGCCGCAGTTCATCGCGAAGGTGCAGGAGTGGAAGGACGAGTACGAGTCCACCATCCTGAGCCAGCTGCGCGCGATGGGCGCCTCGTGCGACTACGACCGCACGCGCTTCACGATGGACCCGGTGTGCGCGGCCGCGGTGCGCGCGGCGTTCCTGCGACTCTTCGACGAGGGGCTCGTCTACCGCGGCAAGCGGCTCGTGAACTGGGACCCCGTGTCGCGCACCGCGCTCGCCGACGACGAGGTCGAGATGCACGAGGTGGACGGCCACTTCTGGTACCTGCGCTACCCGCTCGAGGACGGCTCGGGCCACGTGACCGTCGCGACCACCCGCCCCGAGACGATGCTCGGCGACACGGCCGTCGCGATCAACCCCAAGGACCCGCGCGCCGCGGCACTGCGCGGCAAGCGCCTGCGCCTGCCGATCGTCGGGCGCGTCATCCCGATCGTCGAGGACGACTACGTCGTGATGCCCGTCGAGCACGGCGGCGACCCGTCCGATCCGAAGGCGCAGTTCGCGACCGGCTTCCTGAAGGTCACGCCCGCGCACGACCCGAACGACTGGGACATCGGCATCCGCCACGGGCTCGCCGCGATCAACGTGATGGCGCCGGACGGCTCGATCAGCGACCGCCACGGCTGGGAGGACGCGTCGCCCGAGGCGCGCGCCTTCGTCGGGCTCTCGCGCGAGGACGCGCGCACGCGCATCGTCGAGGGGTTCCGCGCCAACGGGCTGCTCGAGGCCGCGAAGCCGTACCGTCACTCGGTCGGCCACAGCTACCGAAGCCACGTGCCGGTGGAGCCGTACCTCTCCGAGCAGTGGTACGTGCGCGTGACCGACGACCGCCTGCGCGGCGCGGCGCTCCGCGCGATGAATCCCTCGCAGCGCGACGGTGCGGCGCCTGCCGGTGCCGCCGTCCCCGGCGACGGCGAGCTCACGTTCTTCCCGCCGCGCTACGCGCGCACGTTCCAGCAGTGGCACGAGAACATCCGCGACTGGTGCATCAGCCGCCAGCTGTGGTGGGGACACCGCATCCCCGTCTGGAGCAGCGAGGTCCCCGCCGCCGAGGTCGCCGACCGCGCCGCCGTGGACGCCGCGAAGGGCGAGCTCGTCCGCTGCGACGGGCCCTGGCGCGCCAAGGGCTGCGCCGAGGCCGTCCGACGCCGCCCCGACGGCGCGTACGAGCGGTTCGTCTGCGTGCCGGAGCAGGGCGACGCCGCCGTGGTGCCCGCCCTCGAGGCCGCCGGCTACCGCCAGGACGAGGACGTGCTCGACACCTGGTTCAGCTCCGCGCTCTGGCCGCTCTCGACGCTCGGCTGGCCCGACCCCGCGCGCTTCGCGATGCAGGGCGCGCTCGACGCCTGGAACCCGAGCGCGGTGCTCTCGACCGCGCGCGAGATCATCACCCTGTGGGTCAGCCGCATGGTGATGTTCAACCGGCACTTCATGGGCGGCCGGCTCCCGTTCCGGCACGTCTTCATCCACGCGATGGTGCAGGACGGCTTCGGCCAGAAGATGTCGAAGTCGCTCGGCAACGGCGTCGACCCCCGCGACATCATCCACACGCACGGCGCGGACGCGATGCGCTTCACGCTCGTGCAGATGACCACCGACACCCAGGACGTGCGCATGCCGGTCGACATGGTCGACCCCTGGAGCGGCGAGATGTTCACGCCCGAGACCGTGACCGACGCGGCGGGCTACACCGTCGCGGCCCCGGTGCAGAAGAGCCCGAAGGACCCGTCGAAGCGCATCACGAGCGCCTACGGCGCGGCCACCGGCAAGGCGACGCCCTCCGAGGAGGCGCCGCTCGCGCGCAACACGAGCGCGCGCTTCGACATCGGCCGCAACTTCGCCAACAAGGTCTGGAACGCCACGCGCTTCGCGCTCGGGAGCCTGGGGCAGGTGCCGGGCGACGCGTCCGTCGACCCGCGCGCGCGCCCGCTCGTCGACCGCTGGATCGTCGCGCGCCTCGCGCACGCGCTCGCCTCCTACGAGAAGGCGATCGCGTCGTACCGCTTCAACGAGGCCGCCGAGGCAACCTACGACTTCGTGTGGCGCGAGGTGTGCGACTGGTACCTCGAGGCCATCAAGCCGACGGTCAAGTCGGACCCCGCGCAGCAGCAGGTGCTGCGCACGGTGCTCGACGCGTCGCTGCGCCTCCTCCACCCGCAGATGCCCTTCATCACCGAGCAGCTGTGGCCCGCGGTGCAGGCGACCGGCTCCGCGGGGCTCCGCGGGGTGCACGTCGCGCCCGCCGCGCTCTGCGCGCGTGCCGCCTGGCCCGCGGTCGACGCGGCCGCGGCCGATGCCGACGCGCTCGCGACCTTCGCGCGCGTGCAGCAGCTCGTCGACGCGATCCGCACCCTCCGCGGCGCGCGCCAGGTGCCGCCGAAGCGCCGCATCACGCTGCTCGCCCCGGCCGGCGTGCGCGCACTCGCGGCGCAGGCGGGCGGGGTGGTCGAGGCGCTCGCCGGGCTCGAGGGCCTCGCGGACCTGCCCGCGGAACGCCCCGCGGGCGCCGTGCCGCTCGCCTTCGAGGGTCAGGAACTCCTCCTCGTGAACCTCGTCGACGCCTTCGACGTCGGCGCCGAGCGCGCCCGGCTCGAGAAGCTGGTGACCGACAAGACGCGGGTCATCGCCGGATACGAGGCAAAGCTCGGGAACCCCGGCTACCTCGCGAAGGCCAAGCCCGAGCTGGTCGAGGAGACCCGCGCCATGTGCGAGCAGGCAAAGGCGGACGTGGAGGCTGCGCGCCGGGCGCTCGATGCCCTACGCTGATGGCGTGGCCTCGGTGACCCTGCGCTCCCTGCGTGCGACCCTCGCGCCGATCGGCGCGGCGGTCGTGCTTGCCGCGTGCGCGGGGCCGGGCACCTTGCGGCCGGCGGCACCCGCCGGCACCGCCCCGACCGCCGCGGGCGCGGCTCGCGGCGCGCTTCCGGCCGCGCTCACGACGAGCCCCGTCGTCGCCACCCGCGAGTGGAAGTGGAACGCGACGCAGGGCCTCGAGATCGACACCCGCAACTGGACGATCCACAGCTCGCTGCGCAGCTCGAACCTCGCCGCGGCGCTCCCGTCCTTCTACGAGGCAGCCCTGCGCAACTACCGCAACGGGCTCGTGGCGCTGCCGGCCCCGCCGCGGCGGCTCGACGCCTACGTGTTCGGCACGCGCGACGAGTGGGCGCGCTTCACCGAGCACCGCCTCGGCAGCGACGCCGGTCCGTACCTCAAGATGGGGCGGGGCGGATTCACCTCGGGCGGCGACGCGGTGCTCTACGACATCGGTCCGCGCGACACGCTCGCGATCGCCGCGCACGAGGGCTGGCACCAGTACTCGCAGACGACCTTCACCCACTCGCTACCGGTCTGGCTCGAGGAGGGCATCGCCTGCTTCATGGAGGGGTTCCGGCAGCCATCGGGCGCCCCGGAGCCGTCGTTCCTCCCGTGGCGGAACCCCGAGCGCTACGCCGAGCTCCGCTCCGCGTCGCGCAAGGGCCGCCTCGCGCCGCTGCGCGAGGTGCTCGAGGGGTCGCCGCAGTCGTTCCTCGCCGTGAGCCGCGACTCGCAGCTCGCCTACTACGCGCAGGTCTGGGCGCTCGTCCACTTCCTGCGCGACGGCGAGGGCGGCCGCTACCGCCAGGGGCTCGAGCTGCTCCTCGCCGACGCCGTGAGCGGCGGCATCCCCGCGCGGGTCCGCGCGTCGAAGGCCATCCCCGACTCGCGCGGCCGTCGGCTCGCGTCGGAATCGAAGGCCGGAATCTGGCTCATCCTCGTCTACCTGGACGATGACTACGACCGGTTCGAGCGGGCCTACGACCGGTTCGTCGGCAGCCTCCTCGAGTCGAACTCGTGGGACCGCATCATGCGCGGCGAGAGCCCGCTCGCGTCCCAGCCCGCCGCGCCCGCGAGCGGCAGCGCTCCATGACGAGCGTGACAGGCATGACAAGCACGACAGGGATCACAAGCACGACAGGATGACCAGCATGATCACCACCACCAGCGCATCGCTCGCCGTCCTGCTCTCACTCGCCCAGGCCGTTCCCGCGACGCCCCCGGCCGCGGACGGCGCACCGAAGCCGCAGGCGCCCGCCGCGCCGGCGGCTCCCCGGAGCGTGCCGCTCCCGGCGTCCGCCTCGCCGGTGGCCGATGCCGCGGGCAAGGCAGGGATCGAAGGCCTCGTCGCCGCGGACGCGCGCCCGGACCTCATCATCAAGGGACTCGAGTTCGCGGAGGGCCCGACCGCGGACGCCTTCGGCGAGACCTACTTCTGCGACCTCTCCGGGGCCGCCGTGTACCGGGTCGTGCGGTCCGCCACCGGCTACCGCGCCGACCGCATCGTCACGGCATCGAACGGCGTCGCGGGCCTCGCGTTCTCGCGCGCCGGCCGCCTCTACGGCACGCAGATGTTCAGCGGCGCCATCGTCGAGGTGGAGCTCTTCACCGACGGCACCGCGCGGCTCCGCAACGTCATCGAGCGCATCGGCGGCGAGGCGCGGCCCGGATGCAACGACCTCGTCACCACGGCGGACGGCGGCATCTGGTGGACCAACATGGGCGATCGCCGCAAGCCGAACCGCCGCGGCATCTACTACTCGACGGAGGCGGGCGGCGAGCCGGTGCAGGTCGCCTCGCCGCTGACGCAGCCCAACGGCATCCGGCTGTCGCCGGACGGCACCAGCCTCTATGCCGTCGACTACGGCGCGCCGGTGGTGTGGAAGTTCCCGGTGCTCGGCCCCGGCAAGCTCGGCGACGGCGTGCCCCTCGCGTCGCTCGCGATCGTCGGCGACCCCGCGAAGGTCCGTGGCGGCGACGGCATGACGGTCGACTCCAAGGGCAACCTGTGGGTCGCGGTTCCGCTGGCGAATGCGGTGGTCGTCTTCGACCCGGCCGGCAAGCCGCTCGGCCGCGTGATCGTTCCCGAGTACCCCTCGAACTGCGCCTTCGGCGGTGCCGACGGCAAGACGCTCTTCATCACCGCGCGCACCGGCGTCTACGTGCTGCCGACGCTCGTCGACGGATTCTGGACGGCCCGCGGCGGGCAGCCCGCCGTGCAGCAGCCGCCCGCGGCGGAGCCCCCGGCGTCGATCGCGGCTCCTGCCGCGCCGCCTGCCTCGAAGTGACGGCGCACGCCGTCGGGAAGCGGTGGGGAGAGGATTCGAACCCCTGAGACCCTCGCGGGTCTGCTCGATTTCAAGTCGAGTGCTTTCAACCGCTCAGCCACCCCACCAGATGTCGTGACATGCAGCCGGTCGGGCGCCGCGTGGCCCGGCGCGCTCAGGTGGCGCGCACGGTGACCTGCTCGACCAGCCCGGCGTGGATCTTCTGCGCGCCGGAGCCGAGCTCGCCGATCGGGTCGGGCGGGACGATGTCGACGACCTTGTCGCCGAGCTTCGCCTCGCCGCGCTTGACCTTCGCCTCGAACTCCTTGCACTCCTTGAGGAGCCGCTCGAGGATCTCGTTCTCGGGGACGTTCGCGACGCGCTGGCCCTGGACGTAGATGATGCCGCGGCGGTCGCCGGCGAACACCGCGACGTCCGC
>JAIYBS010000218.1 GCA_027488415.1 Planctomycetaceae bacterium
ATCTCGACGCCGTCGTCGCCGGCGGGCTTGGGCGCGGCCTTCGCCGGCTCGCCGCCGTCGGGGAGCGAGCCGCTCACCAGCCCGTAGCCGTCCTTCTGCCACGCGCGCAGGCCGCCCTCGAGCACGAAGACGGTGTCCTTCTTGAACCCGACCTCGAGCAGCTTCTTCGCGGCGGCCTTGGCGAGCGGATCCTGGAAGCCGTCGCCGTAGACGACGAACAGGTTGTGGCCCGCGAGGCGCGCGCCGGCTGCCTCGGTGATCAGGGGCAGCGGCAGGTTGATCGCGCCCTTGATGTGCCCCTTCTGGTAGTCGGCCTCGCCGCGCGGGTCGACCCAGCAGCCGTTGATGGCCTTCTCGAACATGCCGGGCCGCGTGTGGAGCCGCTCGGTCGCCTCCGGCGGCGACAGGAACACGAGGTCCCGGTCGCTGGTCTTGACGTCGCACCCCGCGAGGGCGACCGAGGCCGAGACGAGGGCGAGCGCGCGGACGAACGGCCGGTGTGCGTGGCTGGGCATGCGGGAAGTGTCCGCAGATTGCGCACATTCCGCAACTGCCGCGCCCGCCCGGAGCCGGCCGCCGGGATACTGCGCTCATGGTGAACGCCCTTCTCGCGGTCGCTGCCGCGGCAACGCTCCTGACGTTCTGCCCGGTTCCTCAGGATCCGGCCGGCAGCCCGGACCCCGGCGCGGCGCCCGGCGCCCCGGCGCGCGCACAGCCGGAAGGCATCGCGCACCACTCGTTCCGCTGGGTGCAGACCTCCGACGGCGCGTGGGCGATGATCGCCTCGATCGACCCCGCGCCCGGCTGGCACGTCTACTGGGAGAACCCGGGCGACAGCGGCGATGCGCCGCGCTTCGAGCTCGAGCTTCCGCAGGGCTGGCGCGCCGGCAAGACGGTCTACCCGCGCCCCGACGTGAGCATCCTCGACGGCAGCGTCTTCTACGGCTACTCCCGCAAGGCGACCTACGTCGTGCCCGTCCTGCGCACCGACGCGCTGAGCGACGATCCGTGGAACCGCGGCAACGGCGCGGAGCGGGGCACGTGGAAGGTCCGCGCGCGCGTGATGGCGTGCAAGGAGCGCTGCACGGTGGCGAACCTCGCGGGCGAGGGCGACTGGCCGCCGATCGCCGACGACGGAGCCGTCCTCACGCTGAACGGCGGCTCGATCGGCGGACGATCGCTCCCGATGACCGCGGCGGCGGGCGGCATCTTCGCCCGCCTCGAGGCCGGCAAGGTCACCATCGAGGGCCCGGCGCGCGGCGCCGCCACGGTGCGGTTCGTCCCCGCGAACGTGCCCGGGATGCAGCTCTCGCTCGCCGACGGTTCGCCCGCGATCGACGGCATCGTCACCGGCGAGCGCTTCCGGATCGACTTCCAGGCATCGTCGCTCGGCGAGGGCCCGGGCGAGCCCGCCGTCGCCGGCCTGATCCTCCTCGGCAATGACCCGGCCGGCCCGTGCGTCTGGCTCACCATCCCGCACCCGCTCGCCGGCCCGCAGGGCTCGCTCGGCGCGAACGGGGTCGGTGCATCGGACGACGCGCCGCCGACGAAGTGACCGTCTGAACATCGCGCGCCTGGCGCACACCAGGCACCGCCCGGTCCCCCGGTCCAGGGGGCCAGCACTTTCGGAGAGAACATGAACACCCTGAAGCTCATCGCCACCTGCGGCATCGCCGCCGCGCTCGCCACCGGCGTCGCCTACGCCAGCCCCGCGCAGGACAAGAAGGCCGAGAAGGCCGACTCGCACGCGCACGCGAAGATCGGCGCCGCCGCCCCCGCGTTCACGCTGAAGGACACCTCGGGCAAGGACGTCAGCCTCGCCGACTTCAAGGGCAAGGTCGTCGTCCTCGAGTGGATGAACCCCGGCTGCCCGATCTGCCGCGAGAAGGTCGAGAGCGGCGCCGTCTCCAAGATGATGTCCGATGCCAAGGCCATCAACCCCGACGTCGTGTTCCTCTTCATCAACTCGACCGCCGCGACCGCGGGCAACCCGAAGGAGAGCGCGGACTACCTGGCGAAGAACAAGGTCGAGGCGACCGCGCTCATCGACGGCGACGGCAAGGTCGGCCACATGTACGCCGCCAAGACCACGCCGCACTGCTACGTGATCGGCGCGGACGGCAACCTCGCCTACGACGGCGCGATCGACGACAAGGGCTCGACGAACTACGTCGTGGCCGCGGTCAAGGCGCTGAAGGACGGCAAGGCGATGTCGCCCGCCACGACCAAGCCCTACGGCTGCAGCGTCAAGTACAAGAAGTGACCCGCGCGCCGCTCGCGCGGCGGACGGAAAGCGAAGGGGCCGGATCCAGCGCGGATCCGGCCCCTTCTTCGTTGGTCGCATTGCGGGGCCGCGGTGGCGGCCGGCGCGCGCGGCGTCAGCCGACGTTCACGGGCATCACCACGTAGGTGAACTCCTGACCGACCTTGAAGACGCCGGGCTTCTGCGGGCTGCGCATCTCGATCATCACCTGCTCGCCGTCGACGACCTTGAGCGCGTCGACGATGAAGGCCGGCTGGAAGCCGATCTCGATGCCGTCGCCCTGGTAGCCGGACATCGGCACGCGGATCTCGGCCTCGCCCATCTCCGGCGCGCGGCTCGAGACGACGAGCGTGTCGCCCTTGAAGGCGAAGCGGACGCCCTTCGACTCCTCGTTGGTGAGGAGCGCCGCGCGGCGGATCGCGGTGGCGAGGTCCGCGGCGTCGAAGGTGACGCGCTTGTCCTGGTCCTTCGGGATCACGTCCTCGAAGGGCGGGAAGGTGCCCTCGACGAGGCTGGTGACGAGGGTGCCCGCGCCGTCGACCTGGAACACCGCCTGGCCGTCGGCCTTGCCGATGACGACCTTCGAGTCGGGGTCGCCGAGCATCTTCACGAGGATGTTCAGGCTCTTCGACGGCACGATGAGCGTCATGTCGCCCTCGCCGGAGCAGCCGCCCGCGGCCACCGCGAGGCGCTTGCCGTCGGTGCCGACGAGGCGGATGCGCTTGCCCTTGCGCTCCATCAGCACGCCGTTGATCGCGAAGCGCGCGTTCTCGACGGCGGTCGCGAAGATCGTGCGCGCGATCAGGCGGCGCAGGGTCTCGGCCGTGGCCTCGAACGCGCCGGTGGCCTGCGGGTCGCGGCCGGCCGGGTAGTCCTTCGGGTCGTAGCCGAAGATCTTGAACGTGCTGCCCTCGCTCTTCACGGTGGCGACGTTCTTGTCCATCTCGAGGGTGACGGTCGAGTCCTCGCAGGTGCGGACGATCTGCCCCAGCTTGTCGGCCGGGATCAGCGCCTCGCCCTCGCCGACGACCTCGACGCTCGGCACCGCGAGCGCCAGCGAGATCTGCCCGTCGGTGGCGCGGAGGACCAGCTCGCCGTCCTTCGCGGTCAGCTTGAGGCAGGTGAGGACGGGCGTGGTGGTGCGGGTCGGGACCACCGCGGACGCCAACGCCAGGGCGTCGACGAGGGCGGAACGGTCGCAGTTGACCTTGAGGTGGGCTGGCATCGGTCGATCTCCCTAGGGTCCGGAATTGCGGATTTCGAGTGTATCCGGATCCGGGACACCCCCGCCCGGGGCTACCCTTTGGGCATGCTCCAGCGGTTCTTCGCCGCCCTCCGCGCCAACTACGGGGTGACCGTGTTTTTCCTGTACCTCGGGGCGTTCGCGGTCGCGTTCGTCGGCACGTTCACGCTGCCGCTGCTCGCGATCGGGATGGTGCTCCTGGCGATCTTCCTGCTGGTGCCGGCGGTGCTGCTCGGCGACCTGATCGGCGCGCTCTCCCGCTGGGCCAACCGGCCGTACATCCGCCGGGGCGAGTGCCCGCGCTGCCGCGAGCAGCAGGGACCCGCGTGGGAGCCGCCCGTCTACCGGTGCGCGTTCTGCAGCGCGGCGTGGCTGCCCGACGGCGATCCGGAGGACGGCCCATCGGCCGTGCCCGCCGAGCCCGCGCTCAGCTCGCCTTCGAATGATGCTCGATGACCGAGCGCACGGGCGCCGCGAGGTGCTCGTCGCCGGCGAACACGATCAGCTGGCCGCCGGGCGAGACCTCGACCACCACGCGCACGCCGATCGCCACGACGGTGATCCCCTGGTCCGGGCGCTCGCCCGCGACCACGGCGTCGACGAGGTCGCGCAGCATGTGATGGTGCTCGGGCCCGAAGAGGAGCGGATCACGCGTGTTGAGCTCGACCGTCGCGGCCGCGTCGATCGCGCGCCACTGGTCGTGCACGCTCATCGGCTTCGCGACGGCCTCGAAGACGCTGCGCCACCTGCCGACCGGGATCGCGACGACCTCGGGCAGCTTGAGCTTGTGGACGATGCCCTCGACGATCGGCCCGATCTCCGCGCGCTCCACGCGCACGATGCCGGCGGGCAGTCTCGACGCGTCCGGGTGGTCGATCGCCGCCACGTCGAAGGTGACGACCTTCGTCGAGTCGTCGAGGTCGATGCGGAGCTCGCCCTCGGGCTCCTCGGCGGACAGCACGCCCTGCGCGCGCAGTCGGGACCAGGTGAGCGGTTGTTCGATGAATTCCACGTTCGTCTCCGGCGGTGGTGGGGTCGTCGCACAGGGTACCCGTGGTCCGTAGGATGCCGTGCGTGAAGACCGTCCTGTTCGTGTGCACCGGCAACACCTGCCGCAG
>JAIYBS010000248.1 GCA_027488415.1 Planctomycetaceae bacterium
CTCAGCGTCGTCTCGCTCGTGGTCGGGGCCGTCGTTGTGCTCGCGTGGCTGCTGCACGCCTCGAGCCGTATCCGCACCGGTCCCGAGAGCATGGGCCACGACCGCTGGGTCACGAAGGGACGCTTCGCCCAGATCGTCGAGGTCCTCGTCGAGGGCCTGTACTCGCAGATGCTTGAGCCGGTGATGGGCGCCCGCCTCGCGCGCGCGTGGCTTCCGTTCCTGCTCTCCCTGTTCTTCTTCGTGCTCGTGCTCAACCTCATGGGCCTCGTGCCGCTGATGGACGTCCAGGACATCCTGCACGGCCTCTCGCGCGACGCGACCCCGGAGGAGCAGGCCGCGGCCAAGAGCGCCCTGGTGTGGATCGGCGGCACGGCGACCGCGAGCCTCTCGGTCAACATGGCGCTGGCGCTCTGGGCGTTCCTCGCCATCCAGTGGCAGTCGGTGCGCGAGCTCGGCATCAAGGGCACCCTGGAGCACATGTGCGGCGGGCACGAGCTCGTGGCCAACAAGGGCCTCTGGTTCGTCGTCCCGATCATCTTCGCCGTGGAGGTCATGGGCATGGTGATCAAGCCTGCCGCGCTGGCCATCCGGTTGTTCGCGAACATGCTCGGCGGCCACACGCTGATGGCCACCCTCATGATGTTCGGCGCCATGGCCGGGTCCGCGGGGCTCGCCATGTGGGCCGTGGGCGGCATCTCGCTGCTCGCCGGCGGCTTCGCCGTCATCATCACCTTCCTCGAACTCTTCGTCGCCTTCCTGCAGGCGTTCGTCTTCATGTTCCTCACCGCGGTGTTCATCAGCCAGATGGCGCACCACGGGGAGCATCACGACGAGGAACACGGCCACGAGGAGCATCACGGTTCGGAGAGCGCGGCGGCCCATGCGCCGGGTGCCGTGCACGGACACTGAACCAGGGCCGAAGACCCGGACTCTTCCCCGCGCGCACGTGGATGCGCGGGACATGCATGACGAGGCGCGCCACGGCGCCCGACCAAGAACGGAGATTCCTCACATGAAGAACACCACCACCATCGCGATCATCGCGGCCGCCACCGCCGCCAGCACCGTCCTCGCCGACACCGCCGCGGCCGGCCCCAGCTGGGGCACGGGCATCGGCGCCGGCATGGTCGGCGGCCTCGCCGTCATCGGTGCCGGCCTCGGCATCGGCAAGATCGGCGCCTCCGCCAACGAGAGCACGGCCCGCCAGCCCGAGATGGGCGGCCGCATCTTCACCAACATGATCCTGACCGCCGCGCTCGTCGAGGGCGTCGCCCTCTTCGCGGTCGTCGTGTCGCTGCTCGGCATCAACAAGTGAGTTGATCCGGCAGGACCGAAGGGTCCGAACCACGGTCCCCCGCCCCGGAAGGGGCGGGGAGACCATTCAAACGAAGTCCCGCGGCGTCGCGGGCATGCACCAAGGAACCCCGCATGCAACTGCTCCTCCTCGCGTCCTCCGATGCCCCGGGCAACCCGGTCTCGTTCGAGCTGCTCCCGGCCATCACGGCCTTCGTCGTGTTCGGCGTGGCGTTCACGGTCCTCGCCGTGAAGGTCTGGCCGACGATCGGCAAGGCGCTCGACGAGCGCAATGCCAAGATCAAGGGCGAGATCAAGGCGGCCGAGGAGGCCCGGGCCGCGGCGAAGAGCGCGCAGTCGGAGTTCGAGCGCAGCCTCGCGAATGCCCGCGAGGAGGCCGCGAACATGATCAAGCAGGCGCGCGCCGACGCGCAGCGCGTCGCCGACGAGCTCAAGGCCCGCAACGACCAGGAGCTCGCCGAGAAGGTGTCGCGCGCCAACGCCGACATCGAGGCTGCCCGCAAGGCCGCCGTCGCGGACCTGCAGGCGCAGTCGGCCGTGCTCGCGACGGAGATCGCCGGAAAGATCCTCCGCCGCCAGGTGAACGACCAGGACAACGCGCGCCTGGTCCAGGAGTCGCTCCAGGAACTCGCCTCCGGCCGCCGCTGAGGAACCGATGCCCACCCAGATCGACCAGGTCGCCACGACGTACGCCCGCTCGCTGTTCGAGCTCGCCCGCGAGCTCGGCGGCGACGCCGGCGTCGCCTCGATGGGCGCCGAGCTCCGCGAGGTCTGCGGGATCCTCCGCGCCGACCGGCGCGCGATGGAGTTCTTCCGCTCGCCGATCATCGACCCCGCGCAGCGCACCGCCTCGCTGAAGCGCATCTTCGGCGGGCGCGTCACCGACACGCTGCTCAACTTCATGCTCGTCCTCAACCGCAAGGGCCGGCTCGCCGAGCTCCTCGCGATCGAGGGCGCGTACGACGCGCTCGAGCAGGAGGCGTTCGGCCGGGTCGAGGTCGACGTGTTCACCGCGTCGGGCTCCGTCGACGAGGCCACCAAGGCCTCGCTCGCCGCGGACCTCAAGAAGTCGATCGGCAAGGAGCCGGTCATGCACTTCTACGCCGACCCCGCCATGATCGGCGGCCTCAAGCTGCGCATCGGCGACCGGCTGATCGACGGCTCGGTTGCCGCCCAGCTCCGCCGCATGCGCTCCACGCTCCTCGATCGCGGCCTCGGCGGCCGCGACGCGGGGGCCTTCCTCGCCTGACCTGAACACACGCACGAAACACGCGCGGGACGGCACCGCTCCCGCGCTCCAGACCCACTCACCTTCGAAAG
>JAIYBS010000358.1 GCA_027488415.1 Planctomycetaceae bacterium
CGGCGTGCGCGGCGGGAACCTGCACCGCGAGGACGAGTGGGTCGACCTCGACGGCCTGGTCGACCGTGCGCAGCTCGCGGCGCTCGCCGCGCTCCGCATCGCCGCCGCGGCATCTACGATGCCTGCATGACCGACGCGATCAGTCACCTTCCCTCGCCGCTCGCCGGCGATCCCCAGGTCCAGCAGTCGATCGACGCGATCGTCGCGCGCGTGCGGGCGGCCCAGGCGGCCCTCACGGGCGCGCGTGCGGCCGACCCGGCGCGCAAGGCCGCGTTCGACGCCGCGATGAAGCGCACCGCCGACGTGCGCGGGCGCGGGCCGATCATGCCGTACCTCGGCACCGGGCACGGCAACGGGCCGCTCGTCGAGCTGCTCGACGGCAGCGTGAAGTGGGACATGCTCAACGGCATCGGCGTGCACATGTTCGGGCACGGCGATCCGCGCATGGTCGCGGCGGCCCTCCGCGCGGGGCTCTCCGACCTCTGCATGCAGGGGAACCTCACCAGCAACCAGGACAGCGTGGCCTTCGGCGAGTTCCTCGTCGGCGAGGCGCGCAAGTCGAGCCGGCTCGCGCACTGCTTCGTGAGCAACTCCGGCTGCATGGTGAACGAGGCCGCGCTCAAGGTCTGCATGCAGAAGACCGGCGGCGCGCCGCGCATCATCGCGTTCCAGGACTGCTTCATGGGCCGCTCGATCACCATGAGCCAGATCGGCGACACCGCGGCGTACCGCCAGGGCCTGCCGCTCTCGACGCTGGTCGACTACATGCCCTTCTACGACCCGCTCCTCGGCGCGCGGTCGATCGAGATGGCGGTGTGGCACCTCAAGCAGTACATCCACCGCTACCCGGGCCAGCACGCGTGCTTCGTGATGGAGCTCGTCCAGGGCGAGGGCGGCTTCAACACCGCGCCCCGCGAGTTCTTCGTGGCGCTGATGGAGACGTGCAAGGCCGCCGGCATCCCCGTCTGGGACGACGAGGTCCAGAGCTTCGGCCGCACCGAGAGCATGTTCGCGTTCGAGCGGCTCGGTCTGGGCGACTACGTGGACGTCGTCAGCCTCGGCAAGATGAGCCAGGCGTGCGCGTGCCTCATGACCGCCGACATGAACCCGAAGCCGGGGCTCCTGAGCGGCACGTTCACGGCGAGCACCTCGGCCTTCCAGGTCGGCATGGAGGCGCTCCGCACGATGCGCGACGGCGGCTACTACGGGCCCGAGGGACGCAACGCGAAGCTCCATGCGGCGTTCCGCCGCCACGCCGAGGCGCTGGTCGCGAAGCGTCCGGAGTGGTTCCCCGAGGTGAAGGACCAGTTCGGTCGCCCCGGCATCGCCAAGGTCGGCGGCACCGGCGGCATGTGCCGGCTCACCCCGTACGGCGGCGACAAGGACCGGATCATGAAGCTCCTCCACGCGATGTTCGAGGACGGCGTGATGGCCTTCTACTGCGGGCACGGCCCGTACCACATCCGGATGCTGCCGCCCGTCGGGGTCATGCAGCCCGAGCAGTGGGCGCCGGTCTTCGAGATTATCGAGCGCACGATGTCGAAAATGTAGCCCGGCTACATTTCGGGAGCTGTGCCGCTCGTTCCCGAATTAGCCGATAGGAAGGGTGCGATGTTCGTCATCCGCCAGGCCATCCCTGACGACGTGCCCACGCTGCTGCGGCTTGCGCGGATGGTGCACTTCATCAATCTGCCGGCCGACGCGGACATCATCGCCGCGAAGATCGCCCGCAGCTCGCGCAGCTTCGCCGGCGAGCTTGCCGACGAGCGCGAGCGGCAGTTCATGTTCGTGCTCGAGGACGCGTCGACCGGCGGCGTGATCGGCACCAGCTCGCTCATCTGCCAGATGGGCTGGCAGGGCTGGCCGCACATCTACCTCCAGGTGCGCCGCCGCGAGCACTTCAGCCGCGACCTGAACACGGGCGCCGTGCACACGACCATCCAGCTGATGACCGACGAGAGCGGGCCGAGCGAGCTCGGCGGCCTGATCCTCGCGCCGGGCTACCGCGGCCACCGCGAGAAGCTCGGTTCGCTGCTCTCGCTGGTGCGCTTCCACTTCCTCGGGATGCACCGCGCGCAGTTCCGTCCCCGCATCATCGCGGAGCTGATGGGCCCGCTCACGCCCGACAGCAACACGCTGTTCTGGGAGTTCTTCGGACGACGCTTCATCAACCTCAGCTACTCCGAGGCCGACGCGTTCTGCCAGCACAGCAAGGAGTTCATGCTGAGCCTCCTGCCGCGCGAGGAGATCTACCTGAGCACGCTGCCCGCCGAGGCGCGCAACCTCGTCGGCAAGGTCGGCGACGAGACCCGCCCGGCGAAGGCGATGCTCGAGAAGCAGGGCTTCCGCTACCACGACCGCTGCGACCCGTTCGACGGAGGTCCGTACCTCGAGGCCTCGGTCGACGAGATCCCCCTCGTGAAGAGCACGCGCACGCTCCGGTTCGTCGCCGGCGATGCCGGCGCCGCCGCCGCCGCCACCGGCTTCGTGAGCTGCGCCGCGGATCCGAAGCTCGGCTTCCGCGCGGTGCGTTCGGCGTTCACGGTCGAGGGCGACTCGATCCGCCTGCCGGCCGCCGCGGCCGCCGCGATCGGCGCACGCGAGGGCTGCCCAGTCGGCCTGACGCCCATCGGCGCCGGTGCATGAGCGCCCCAGGTGACATCGTCTCGTTCGATCCAGCGCGCCCCTCCGAGGAGGTCGCGCGGGTCGCCGTCGATCCCTCGGCGGTCGTCCGTTGCGTCGGCGCCGCGCGCGCGGCCTTCCCCGCGTGGTCGGATGCGTCCATGGACGAGCGCGCCGAGCACCTCCGCGCGTGGTCGGCGACCTGCACGCGGAACGTCGACCGCATCGCGGACCTGATCACGCGCGAGACGGGGAAGATCCTGCCCGAGTCGAGGCAGGAGGCGCAGCTCCTGTCGGACAAGGTCGCGGTGACGCTCGAGGAGCGCGTGCGCGCGCGGATCGCCGGATACGAGGTCGCGGGCGCCGGCACGCGGTCGAACCGCTGCACCTGGCGACCCTACGGGGTGATGGCCGTGATCGGCCCCTTCAACTTCCCTGCGCACCTTCCGAACGGACACTGGGTGCCCGCGCTCCTCGCGGGGAACACCGTCGTCTTCAAGCCGAGCGAGCGGGCGCCCGCGACGGGCGCGCTCATGGCCGAGCTCATGGCCGAGTCGGGCATGCCGGCGGGCGTCTTCAACCTCGTGCAGGGGCGCGGCGACGCGGCGGCCGCGCTGGTCGCTCACCCGGACGTGGACGGCGTCCTCTTCACGGGCAGCTGGCCCGTCGGGCGGCGGATCCTCGAGGCGAACCTCGACCGCCCCGGACGCATGGTCGCGCTCGAGATGGGCGGCAGCAATCCCGCCATCGTGATGGACGACGCGGACCTGCGGCAGGCCGTGATCGAGTGCGTGCGGTGCGCGTACCTCTCGAGCGGCCAGCGCTGCACCTGCACGCGGCGCATCGTCGTGCATCGATCCGTCGCCGAGCGTTTCGTCAGGGCGTTCGTCGAGTGCGCCCGGACGCTGACCGTCGGCCCGGGCAACGCGACCCCCGTCCCGTTCATGGGGCCGGTGATCAGTCGCGAGGCGCGCGATGCCGTGCTCGCGTTCCAGCGCGACTGCGCGTCGCGGGGCGAGGAGGTGCTCCTCGAGTCGCGCGCGCTGCCGGGCGAGGGATGGTTCGTGACGCCGGGCGCCATCCGCGCGCCGCGCTTCGACCGCGCCACGGACCGCGAGGTGTTCGGCCCGGTGGTGCGCATCGCGGTCGCCGACGGGCTCGACGACGCCATCGAGCAGGCCAACGCCACCGAGTTCGGTCTTGCGGCGAGCGTGTTCACCCGCAGCGATGCCGTCGTGCGAACCGCGATGGCGCGCCTGCGGGCGGGGTGCATCAACGTCAACTGCGGCACCGCGGGCGCGAGCGGGAAGCTGCCCTTCGGCGGCCTCGGCCGCAGCGGAAACCTCAGGCCGGCCGGTGCCGCGATGATCGACTCCTGCGCGTACCCGATCGCCACCATGGCGGAGGCCGGTGACGCTGCGACGGTTCCCGCGGGAATGACCGCGCCGGATCGCGTCTGAACCGCGCCGCGGCGCGAAGACCCCCGCATGAGCGAACCCCGCCCAGACTTCGCGATCGTCGTCCCCGCGTGGAACGAGGAGGCGATCATCGGGCAGACCGTCGGGCAGCTGCGCACCATCGCGGGAAACCTGGGGCGGCCGTTCGAGCTGGTGGTCGTCGACGACGGGAGCACCGATCGCACCGCGGAGATCGCGCGTTCCGCCGGTGCGCGCGTCGTCCCCGTGCAGAAGCGGCAGATCGCCGCCGTCCGCAACGCGGGTGCGCGCGCGACGACCGCGCCGTACCTCGTGTTCGTCGACGCCGACACCTGGGTGCCGGAGACGGTGCTGCGGAACTCGCTGCGCGAACTGGACCTCGGCGCCGTCGGGGGCGGCTCGCGCGTGGCGTTCGACGGGCGCGGGCATCCGGTCGCCGAGTCGTTCTTCGAGGCTTTCAAGGTGCTCTGGTACGCGCAGGAACTGGCGGCCGGCTGCTTCCTCTTCGCGCGCCGCGACGCCTTCGAG
>JAIYBS010000150.1 GCA_027488415.1 Planctomycetaceae bacterium
ATGCGCAAGTTCTTCGAGGAGGTCACCCTCCTCGGCCAGAAGTACGTGCGCGACGACAAGAAGGCGATCAAGGAGATCCTGCCCGCGGGCGTGACGATCTCGAAGTTCGTCAAGATGGGCGTCGGGCAGTACTGAGGCCCGGAACGTTCGAAGCACTTTCCAGGGCGCGATCCGCGAGGGTCGCGCCCTGTTGCTTTGGACGCCTTGGCGGATCGGCGGTGTGGGCGACGAGCCCCTGGACGCCTCGGCGGATCGGCGGTGGCCTCAGTCGCTCAGACAAGTCTTGCCTCGGTCGGCGGGGTGCGTTGAAGCGGGGGCAACTGGCTCGGCGCGACAACTCGCTTGGTGAGGCCACCGCCGATCCGCTGTCGGCTCCGGACCGTGAGCGACGGAAACACGCCCGAGGGCCCCCGGCGCATTTTCTTTGCTTTCCGTCCACTTGCGAGCGGGGCTCGGCGAGCACGGGATCCCTGCGCAGCGACGTAGGACGGCGAGAAGTCCGGTCGAACGGTCAGCGAGTACTCCCGGGTGCCGCCCGGACGATCGACGTCCTCCGAGGCCGCAGCGGAACCTGGTGGAGCAAGGCCGTTCGCGAAGCAGGGGTCCCGCGCGCAGCCGATCCCCGCGGTCACCACGCAACAGAAACCACGCCGGGCGCCCCCGGCATCACTTTCTTGAATCCCTCAGTCCTCGTCCGGCTTCGCGTCCTTCTCGGGGCCCTTGCCCTTCGCCGGCTCGGCCTTCGCCGCCGAGTCCTTCGGCATGATGTCGATCGCGATCGGGCAGTGGTCGCTCGCGTAGCCGGCCGGGACCTTCTCCTTCTCGGGGTCCTTCCGCCAGTCGTAGTCGCTCGCGGGGTGCATGACGCTGAGGACGAAGAAGCTGCCGTCCACGGCGTCCTGGGCGAGGCCCGGGCTCATGAAGATGTAGTCGATCGCTCGGCCCGAGTCGTGCGTGGTGTAGAGGTCCTTGGTGTTCCCCTTCTTCACGCCGCGGAAGTCGTAGGCGCTGCGCATCCCGCCGTCGGCGAGCACCTTCGCGGCCTTCATGGACGGGGTCGCGTTGAAGTCGCCGAGCACGGCGACGTTCGCGGCCGGGTTCTCCTTGAGGATTGCGTCGACGAACTCGAGGGTCTGCAGCACCTCGCTCTCGCGGTGGTACTCGAACTCCTTGCCGCCGGCCTTGTAGTGCACCGCAAAGAGCGTGAGCGGATAGCCGTTCACGTCCACGTCGACGCGCAGCGGGGACCGCTGGAACTTCGCGCCCTGGTCGGCCTTCTTGCCGGCCCAGCCCTGCCCGTCGCGCTTGGCGTCCATGTCGGAGAGGTCCTCCTGGACGTAGGTCGCGTGCGAGGTGATCGGGAAGCGGCTCAGGCACGCCTGCTCGACGCCGCGGTAGTAGCCCACCTCGACGCTGATGGCGTGGTCGTAGCCCATGCCCTTCAGGTAGTTGTCCCGGAACCACTTCAGCGCGTCCATGCCCTCGATCTCCTCGATGCAGAGGACGTCCGCGTCGAGCCGACGGATCGCGTCGGCGATCGCCTCGACGCGCGAGGGCTTCGTGACCATCGTCATGTCGTCGTACTCGCCCTGGAGCGTCGGGTCGTCGACCGCGTCGAACAGGTTCTCGACGTTGAAGGCGGCCACGCGGACGGCGCCCTTCTTCTTCTCGGGTGCCTTCGGGACGCCGAACCAGTAGCCCGCGGGCTTGACGGTCTTCGACTTGCTGGCCTCGCCGTCCTGCGTGGTTCCGGGCTTCGCGGGTGCCTTGGGTGCCGAGGGCGCCTTGGGCGCGGTCGGCGCCTTCGGCGCCGGCGGCGCCGCGACCTGCGAGGGAGCAGCCGCGAGGAGCACGGCGAGCGCAGCGGAGCCGACGGCGAGGAGCGGGGTCTGCATCCCGGACAGTCTATCGGTGCACCCCTAGAATCGGCCCGATGCCCCGCACGCAGCCCTCGAGCCGACGCCGCTTCCGCGACTACCTGCGCCGGTTCGAGGAGGGACGCCGCAAGGCGAAGGTCGAGAAGACCGCCGTCACCTGGCACGGCGAGAAGAGCACGAAGCGGACCCGCTCCTTCGGGACGCTCTTCCGGGAGTTCCTCGGTCTCGTTCGCCCCTACCGGACGCGCGTGGCGTTCTCGCTGGCGACGGTGACCGTCTCCGCGGTGCTCGGGCTCGTCTCGCCGGCCGCGACCAAGGTGGTGATCGACAACGTCCTCGGCGGCGCGCCCCTCTCGGGCCCGTGGCAGCGCGTCCTCGGCGGCCTCGCCGAGACGCCGCAGGGACTGCTCGGCGCGGTCGCGGCGATCGTGGTCTCGATCAGCATGGTGAGCGTGGTCGTCGGCATCGCCGGCAGGTACCAGGCCACGCGCACCGTGAAGGTGCTGCAGACCTCGATGCGCCGCCGCGCGTTCGCGCACGCGATGCGCCTGCCGCTGCACCGCGTGCAGGGGCTTCGCACGGGCGGTGTCGGCGCGATCATCCGCGAGGACGCCGGCGGCGTCGCGGAGCTCGTCTTCGCCCTGCTCTACAACCCGTGGCGCGCGGTGATCCAGCTGCTCGGGATCCTCACGATCCTCGCGTTCACCGACTGGCGCCTCCTGCTCGGCGCGCTCCTCCTCTTCCCGGCGGTGACGCTCACGCACCGCACGTGGATCGGCAGGCTCCGGCCGCTCTTCCGGGACGTCCGCGCGCAGGTCGGCGAGGTCGACTCCACCGCCACCGAGGCGTTCAGCGGCATCCGCGTGGTGCGCGGCTTCGCGCGGCCGAAGTTCGAGGGGATCCGCCACGGCACCTCGCTCGACCTGCTGGCGCGGCAGGAGATGCTCACGTGGTGGTGGAGCCGCATCGTCGAGGTGGCGTGGCAGCTCCTGATCCCGCTCGCGAGCGCCGGCCTGCTCTGGTACGGCGGCAGCCAGGTGATCGCGGGGCGGATCACGACCGGCGAGCTGATCATGTTCCTCACCTACCTGGTGATGCTGCTCGGACCGCTCGAGGCACTCGCGCAGAGCGCAACCGGCCTGCAGACGCACCTCGCCGGCCTCGATCGGACGCTCGATTTCCTGGCCGAGCCCGCGGAGATGCCCGATCGCCCGGGCGCGATCCGCCTCGACCGGGCACGCGTCGACGGCGCGGTCGAGCTCCGCGACGTGAGGTACCGCTATCCGAATCGCCCGGGCGACGTGCTCGCCGGCATCTCGTTCGCGACGCGACCGGGGGAGATGACCGCGTTCGTCGGCGCGAGCGGCGCCGGCAAGACGACGCTCTGCAACCTGATCGCGCGGTTCTTCGACCCGACCGAGGGCGCGGTGCTCCTCGACGGCCGCGACCTGCGCGACGTGGAGCTCGCGTCGTTCCGGCGGATCCTCGGCATCGTCGAGCAGGACGTGTTCCTCTTCGACGGCACCGTCGCCGACAACATCCGCTACGCCGACCCGGCCGCGCCGCAGGAGCGCGTCGAGTGGGCGGCACGCGCGGCGAACGCGCACGACTTCGTCGCCGCGATGCCCGAGGGATACGCGACGACCATCGGCGAGCGCGGGGTTCGGCTCTCCGGCGGCCAGCGCCAGCGCCTCGCGATCGCGCGCGCTGCTCGCCGACCCGCGCATCCTGATCCTCGACGAGGCGACCTCGAACCTCGACACCGAGAGCGAGCGCGCGATCCAGGACGCCCTGCACCACCTGATGCAGGGACGGACCAGCTTCGTGATCGCGCACCGGCTCTCCACCATCATGCACGCGGATCGGATCGTCGTGCTGAAGGACGGGCTCATCGAGGAGATGGGCACGCACCAGGAGCTGATGGAGCGGAGCGGGACCTACCGGCAGATGGTGCTCGTGCAGACGGCCCCGCCCGCGCCGCCCAAAGCGACCCCCGTCACGCCGTCCGGCCGCGCCACGCCCGCCGCTTCGTGAGGTGGAGCCACCAGCTCCGCCACTGGATGGCAAGGAGCAGCGCGATCGTCACCGGGTGCAGCGCGACGCACTCCCAGGGCTGCGCGAAGCGCCGTGCGAGGATCGTGCGCTGGAAGAGCTGCGCGGCGACGGCGAACGACGCGAGCACCGTCGGCCCGAGCGGCGTCTCGCCCCGCGCGACCGCGATCGGCAGCCAGATCCACGGCAGCAGGATCCCCGCCGCCTCGAGGAGCGTGAACACCGCGAGCACGACGGGCGAGCCGAGGCCCTCGTAGGCGTTCTTCGTGAATCCGCGCCAGGTCTCGCCGGCGTTCCGGTACATGCGGCACGAGACGCTCTCGCCGCCGTCGTAGAGGTCGGTGTGGAACCCCGCGCGCCGCACGTTCCGAGGCAGCTTGATGCCGTCGTGCATGCTGTCGCGGAACGCGGCATGGCCGCCCGCGGCCTCCCACGCGTCGCTGCGCACGAGGAGGAACTGCCCGCAGCCCGCGCTCGTCGCCGGGTCGTTCGTCGTCCGCATTCGCGGCATCGGCAGCCAGCTGAAGAGCATCCAGTGGATGAGCGGGACGACGAGTCGCTCGAGCGGCGAGCCCGTCTCCTCGCGGGGGATCGTCGAGAGGAGCGCCGCGTCGAGGCGCCTCGCCTCCGCGACGGCGCGCCCGAGGCAGTCCGGCGCGAGGCGGACGTCGGCGTCGGTGAAGAGGAGCCACTCGGTGCGCGCGGCCCGGCCCATCCGCTCGCACCCCCACTGCTTGCCGTTCCAGCCCTCCGGCAGCGGCTGCGTCGGCACCGCGCGCACGCGCGCGTCCTCGCGCCGCAGCGACTCGAGGATGCCGGGCGTGCCGTCGGTGCTCTGGTCGTCGTAGACGAGCACCTCGACGTCGACGGCCTGGTTCGCGAGCGCGCACCGCACGATCGCCTCGATGTTCCGTTCCTCGTTGCGTGCCGGCACGCAGACGGAGACCGTCGGCCGCGCGCCCTGCCCCTGCACGCCGAGCGGCGCCGCGCGGCGGTAGACGCCGAGGTTGATGACCGTCATCGTGGCGGCGATCGAGCTCGCGAGCGCCGAGAAGGCCGGCGACCACGTCCACGCGGCGTGCAGGAGCTCGGCCGGCGTCATCGCGCGGCCTCCCGGCGGTGCGCGGTCTCGATCGAGGGGTCGCGGCCGGTGATCCGGAGCCAGCGGTCGTACACGGGGTGCGTCCTCGTGCCGCCGCCGCCGGCGATGCACTCGAACGCGGCCGCGTCGCGCGCGCGCACGAGCGCGGCGAGCTCGGCGGCGTTCCCGTTCATCGCGCGGTCGAAGGCCTCCTCCCACCCCCGCGAGTCCGCGGGATCCGCGGGCGGCTCGACGCGCGACGCGAGGAGGAACACCTCCGGGCGGCGGTCGTTCCAGAACGCGTACTCGATCGCCACCGCGACGGCGTGGGCCGACGGCACGCGGGCCATCACCATCGCCACCCCGGGGCGCACCTTCACCGCGTCCCGCGGGTCGACGAAGCGGCCCTGCGGCGTCAGCATCAGCGCGGACCGCGGGTGCTCGCGGAACTGCGACTCCACGTAGCGGACGAACGGCCGCAGCCCGGACGCGTCGTCCGGGTCGACGCCGAAGACGCCGAGCTTGCGGAAGAATCCGAACTTCGCGAGCTGGGACGCGTCCATCGGGCTCAGCGGGCGCCGCCCGGGGAACCAGGCATCGTGCACGAGGAACCCGACGAGCGGGTCCCACCACGACTGGTGGTTGCTCGCGATCACGAGCGGGCCGTCGTGCGCCGCCGCCCGGTCGAGGACCGCGCGCGACCCCTTCGCGAGCCGCACCGCATGGAACGACTTCGGGAACCCCTTTCGGAGCCTCCACGCGAAGAAGCCGCGGAACCACTCGCGGAAGTCACCGGGGACGACGTCGCTCACGCGGGCTGCAGCGCCGGCGCGGCCGGCTTGCCTCCGTGGAGCGGATGCCCCTTCACGAGGCGCGATCCGGTGTCGCGGCCGAAGCCTGCCGGCGCCTTGCCGGTCGGCGGGACCCCGAGGTCCTCGCACACCGCGTCGGCCGCCGTCACGCCGCTCATCAGCACCATCGGAACGCCCGGCCCGGGGTTCGCGCTGCCGCCGGCGAGGTACAGGTTGCGGTAGACGCGGCTCCGGTTGCGCGGCTTGAAGCCGCCCTTCAGCTTGCCGTGGCTCGCGAGTCCGTAGATCGCGCCGCCCTCGGCGTTGTACCACTTCTCAATGCCCTGGGGCGTGAGGTGGCGCTCGACGACGATGTGGTCCTCGATGTCCTTCATGCCCATCCGCTTCAGCTTGTCGATCACGACGGGACGGTACTGCTCCATCATGCCGCCCGGGCCTTCCCAGCGCTGGCCGGGGCGCATGTACGGCGTATGGATCAGCGCGTAGAGCGACTCGCAGCCGGCGGGCGCCTGCGACGGGTCCGTGCGGCTCGGCACGCAGAGGTAGACGGTCGGGTCGCGCGCGGGGATTCCCTGGCGGTAGATGTCGTCGAACTCGTGCTCGCTGTCCTTCGAGAACAGGAAGTCGTGGTGCAGCAGGTGGTCGTACTGCCGGTCGAGGCCGAGGTACAGGACGACGCCGCTGCACGCCGGCACGTAGTCGCCGCCGATTCGCCGCTGCTCGGCGATGCCCTCGGCGCTGCCGTCGAGGTCGCGGTAGGGGCGCTGCACGTCGCAGTTGGAGACGACCGCGTCGGCGGTGAAGGTGCGACCGTCCTCGAGCTCGACGCCGCGCACGGACTTGCCGTCGGTGAGCAGGCGCTTCACGCCGCAGCCGGTGACGATCGTCGCGTTCTCCTCGCGAAGGATGCGCTCGAGCGCGTTGGCGACCTTGCGCGTCCCGCCCATCGCGTACCAGCAGCCGTCGTCGACCTGCGCCGCGGCGATCAGCGTGAGGATCGCGGGCGAGAGGAACGGGCTCGAGCCGACGTACTGCAGGAAGTGCTCCGAGAGCTGCCGGAGGTGCGGCTCGTGGATGTGCTTCTCGATCGTCCCGCCGACGGTCGAGTGCATGCGCATCGCGAGCACGTCCTTCAGCAGGCCCGGCTCGCTCGTCGGGGGCTTGCGCATCAGGTCCCACACGCCGCCGAGGTCCTTGAAGAAGAAGACCTTGTCGCTCAGGCGGAACATGCGTCGGCTGTACTCGACGAAGCTCTTCCACCCGGCGCCGGCGCCGGTGCCGGGGAACTGGCGGTCCATCGCGGCGGCCATCTCCTCAGGCTTCTCCAGCAGGTCGATGACGGTGCCGTCCTCGTACATGCAGCGCCACTGCGGGTCCATCCGGATGAACTCGATGTAGTCGGCGACGTTGCGGCCGGTGCGCTGGATGATGCCGCGCGCGACGTTGGGCATCGTCAGGATGGTCGGGCCCATGTCGAAGGTGAAGCCCTTCTCGGAGAGCACGTTCATCTTCCCGCCGAGGTGGTGGTTGCGCTCGATGAGCGTGACCTTCACGCCGCGCCCGGCGAGCTCGGTGGCGGCGGCGAGGCCGGCGAGGCCTCCTCCGATGACGATGGCGGTGCGTTGCGTGCTCATGGTGTTCCTCTGGTATCGGTCATGCCCGGCCCGGGGCCGTGGATTCGTGTGCGGGGGTCGTCGCGGCGCCGCCGGGTGCGGCGTCGCGGCCGCCGAAGGCGAGGCGCCGGAGCCAGCGCTTGCCGGTCGCGTCGGGTTCGTCGAGCGGCGTGCGAACGAGGCTCGACGTCGCGGAGACGACGACCTCGCGGCTCATCGCGCGCAGCCCGGCCTCGCCGCGGCTCGCGCCCCAGCCGCTCGGTCCGCGTCCCTCGATGGACGCCGCCGGGTGGCCGGTGGGCAGGATGGTGTCGTTGACGGTCACCACGTTCGAGCCGAGGGCGGCCAGGAGCGCGGGGTTCGACAGGACCGATTCGGGGTCGCGGCAGTAGACCGAGGTGGCGAGCGACTGGCCGACCGAACGGTGCACGGCGAGCGCGTCGTCGAGGCCGTCGACCGGCACCACCGCGAGCACGGGGCCGAAGTGGTCGCCCTGCACCAGCTGCGCGCCGCGCGGGCACGGTGCGACGCAGGTGGGCCGCATCGAGCCGTGCTCCGCGGGCTCGAGCACGCCGGACAGGTTGCCGCCGCCCGAGGCGAGCGCGTCGCGCACGAGTGCGGTGCAGCGGTCGGCCATCGCGGCATCCGCGAGCCGGACGGGACGCGCCGCCGCGACGAGCGGGCGAAGGGCGTCGACGAAGGCCGGGAGGACCCGACGGTCCACGAGTGCGCGCCGCGGCGCCATGCAGGTCTGGCCGGCGTTCATGGTGGCCGCGTGCCAGATGGACCGCGCGGCGATGGCCGGATCCGCGTCCGCGAGCACGATGGCCGAGTCACGTCCGG
>JAIYBS010000071.1 GCA_027488415.1 Planctomycetaceae bacterium
AAGTCGTGACCGCTCGTTTCCGGGGGAGTCCCGGGTTCACTATGAACGGGCCGGCTGACCAATAAGAACTACCGTTTCGAGGCCCGAAATGCACTCTCGACGATCCGCCCCAGTCGGCGGCTGATGATCACCCCGAGGACGATCAGCGCAACGAGCCCGGCGGCCGCGACGCCCGCGACAAGCCGCAGTCCTTCCCTGAGCACATCGCGGGCGCTCGCCACCTCGTCCACCCGCTCGCCGAGCTCGCGGACGGAGGTAGAGAGGTCTCCGGCCGACGCACCGACCGCGGCGAGCGTCACCTGCGTTTGCTGCAGGCGCTTCTCGATGCTGGCGGCGCTCGCAAGGGCGGCCTGCACTTCCTTTCCCTGCCGCAGCTCGTCGACCACCGACTGCGCCTCCCATCCGGCGGCGGTGGGCAGCCGGCTCGCGAGCCACACCATCTGCGCCGCGACGAGCCGGGCGCGCTCGATCTCCGCCCGCGCGTCCTCGACCGGGCTCAGCATGGCCTCCGGCGCCTGCGCGATCACCTGCATCCGCGAGCCCGAGTAGTCGCGCAGGTCGTCGATCCGGAAGAGTCCCGCGCTGACGAGGTCGGGGTGCGTCGCCTGGAAGTCCACCACGATGCGGTCGAGCTCTGCCCGGAGGTCGGCGGAGTACACGGGCTTCCCGTTGAATCCGGTCTCCATCAGGCCGTCGATGCGCCGCTTCAGCTCGCCGTAGGTCGCGTGGCAGTCGTAGGGGTGGTCGCGGAGGCCCGGGATCGAGCGGTTCCGGTTGGCGCAGGCCTGCTCGGCGAGCCGCACCCAGACGTAGAGATCGACGAGGGCGCCGGTGGGATCCTGGCCGAGCGCCAGCGCGCGCAGGTTGTTCACGGCCGTGTTCCGCGTCATCTGCTTCGCGAGGTAGACCTCCCCGGGCTCCCCGGCGATGAAGCTCTTCGTCACCTCGGTGGCGAAGAGCGTCATGCCGACGTCGGCCACGTCGAGGAGGTTCGCGGCCAGCTCGAGGCGCAGCTTCAGGCCATCGTCCGGAGCTCGCGGCGGGGTGGAGCAGGCGGACGCGAGCGTCAGTGAGGCGGTGGCGGCGGCGGCGATGGCCTTTCGGAGGGTCACGCGCCGGATCGTAGCGATGGTCGCGCTGCGTATCGTGCGACGATGCTCGCTCTCGCCTTGGCCGCATTGATTCGTGCCGCGATCGCTCCCGCCGACTCCGGCGACGGAGCCGCGGCTCCTGCCGCACCGGCCGGGATCCCGCTGCCCGCGGGCCTGGCAGATCCCTCGATGTCGCCCGACGGTCGGTACGCGGTGGCGTGGGAGGTCGTTCCCGCGCAGCAGCACCCGGTGCACATCGTCGAGAGCGCGCCGGGCGACCAGCTGCAGCCGAAACTCCGCACCTTCGAGTACCTCAAGCCCGGCGACCGCATCGAGGAGCGCTGGCCGCGGCTCTTCCGCGCGGACGGGACCGAGGTGGCGATCGACCGCGAGTCGTTCTCGACTCCGTGGTCGAACGACGCGCTGCGCTGGGCTGCCGACGGCAAGAGCTTCACGTTCCTGCACAACCGGCGCGGGCACCAGCTGCTGCGGCTCGTCTCGGTGGACGCGGCGTCCGGCGCGGCGCGCACCGTCGTGGAGGAGCAGTCGCCCACCTTCGTCGACTACGCGCACAAGACCTGGATGCACTGGCTGTCGGAGTCGGAGCTGCTCTGGATGAGCGAGCGCGACGGCTGGAATCACCTGTACCTCGTCGACGTTGCCGCGGGCCGGATCAGCCGCCGGGTCACGACGGGCGCGTGGGTCGTGCGCGCGGTCGAGTCGGTGGACGATGACGCGCGCACGGTGACCATCCGTGCGATGGGGATCGACGCCGGGCAGGACCCGTACCACGAGCACTGGCTCCGCATCCCGATCGACGGCGGCGATGCCGTGCGCCTCACGCGCGGCGACGGCACGCACCGCGTCGAGTGGAGCCCGGGCGGGCGCTGGTACGTGGACACCTGGTCGCGCGTGGACCTGCCGCCGGTGCGGGAACTCCGCGACGGTACGGACGGCTCGCTGGTGTGCGAGCTCGGGCCCGCGGAGGGTGCGCCGCCGCTTCCGGACGGATGGACGGCGCCCGAGCGCTTCGTCGCGAAGGGGCGCGACGGCGTCACCGACATCCACGGCGTGATCTGGCGGCCGCGCGGCACGGCGGGCGACCCGACGCCGCGCCCGGTGGTCGAGTGCGTCTACGCGGGCCCGCAGGGGTACTTCGCCCCGAAGGAGTTCGGACGCGACCGCGGCCAGCGCGCGATGGCGGACGCGGGATTCATCGTCGTGCAGGCCGACGGCATGGGCACCAACTGGCGCGGCAAGGAGTTCCACGACGTCTGCTGGAAGAACCTGAAGGACGCGGGGTTCGCCGACCGCCGCGCATGGATCAAGGCCGCGGCGGCCACGCGCCCGTGGATGGACCTCTCGCGCGTGGGAATCTACGGCGGCAGCGCCGGCGGGCAGAGCGCAATGCGCGCCCTGATCGATCACCACGACTTCTACCGCGTCGCGGTCGCCGACTGCGGCTGCCACGACAACCGCATGGACAAGATCTGGTGGAACGAGCTCTGGATGGGCTGGCCCGTCGACGAGAGCTACGCACGGAGCTCGAACGTCGTCGATGCCGCGCGGCTGCAGGGCAGGCTGATGCTGGTGGTGGGCGAGCTCGACCAGAACGTCGACCCAGCGAGCACGATGCAGGCGAGCGCGGCGCTCGTGCGCGCCGGGATCGAGCACGAGCTGGTGGTGATCCCCGGCGCGGGGCACGGCGCCGCCGAGACGCCCTACGGCTCGCGCAAGCGTCTCGAGTTCCTGCGGCGGCACCTGCAGGAGCCGCGCTGAACGGGGCGGTGCGTCACTCTGCCTTCGGCGCGAGCCCGGACCGGCGGAGGATCTCCGCGGCGTCGGGCCCGGCGTCGGCGCGCGACAGCTCCTCGACCGACGCGTAGGAATGCGTCCAGCTCGCGTGCGGCTTGCGCACCACGCTCCACTCGCCGCCGCCGTGCACCACGCAGAAGAACGCGGGCAGCGCCGCGAACGCCGCCGAGACCGCGATGCCCGCGACCGGCAGCACCCACAGCACGCGGCGCGGCACGCCCGCGCCCTCGGCGCGGCGCTTGACCGCCTCGATCCAGGTCCGCGCGATCGCGAACTCGAGGCTCAGCACGCCGAGCCCGGCGAGGAGCAGCGGGATCCCCGGTCCCGGGAGCACCAGGAGCGCGACTCCCGCGAGCGCCATGCTGCCGCCGACGCCGCCGATCACGGCGCGCCGGACGGGCCTGCTGGTGTTGGCGCGGAGCCATTCCGCGAAGGAGCCCATGTCCGCAGGATAGGTGCGCGGGACGCGTAGAATGCTCGGTTCCTCAGAGGATCCACGCATGGCAGCCCCGCAGAAGTCCGGTCCGAAGAACGACACGCAGATCATCTACTCGATGATGGGAGTCACCAAGGAGATCGACAGGAAGAAGATCCTGAACAACGTCTCCATCTCCTACTACTACGGCGCCAAGATCGGCGTGCTCGGCCTGAACGGCAGCGGCAAGAGCACCCTGCTGCGGATCATCGCGGGCGTCGACAAGAACTACGAGGGAAAGATCACCGCGGCCAACGGCTACTCGATCGGCTACCTGGAGCAGGAGCCGCTGATCGACGACACCCGCACCGTGATGGAGGTGGTCCGCGACGGCGCGAAGGACACGTACGAGCTCCTCAAGCAGTACGACGAGATCAACGCCAAGTTCGGCGAGGACATGACGCCGGAGCAGATGGACAAGCTCATCGCGAAGCAGGGCCAGGTGCAGGAGAAGCTCGACCTCCTCGATGCCTGGACCATCGACAGCCAGCTCGAGATGGCCATGGAAGCGCTCCGTTGCCCGCCGCCCGACCAGCCGGTGAACACGCTCTCCGGCGGCGAACGCCGCCGCGTGGCGCTCTGCCGGCTGCTCCTCACCAAGCCCGACGTGCTTCTCCTCGACGAGCCCACCAACCACCTCGACGCCGAGAGCGTGACCTGGCTCGAGCAGCACCTG
>JAIYBS010000175.1 GCA_027488415.1 Planctomycetaceae bacterium
GACCCGGGGGTTGTCGTTTCAAGCCGACGCCAACTTCCGCAGATGGGCTCATCAGTAGGGCCGTGAACTCCGGCGTGGAAAGGACGCGGCTTCGGGATCAGGGCGGTGCGATTCGTCGTCGAAGAGCAGGCTTGCTTCATCCCCGTTGTCAAAGCACGAGTGTGTGTCGCCGATGCCTCGTAGCGTCAAAACCAGTCGAACGGGTTCGTCAACTCGAGCGCCACGACGCTCCAGAGGACTCCGGCCGCGACAACAACCAGTCCCATCACGATGAGGACGAGCGATCCCTGCACGACTCCCAGCGCTGCCAGGCCGGCCCCGCAGAGGACAAGAATGAGCGGCATCAGCAGCCCGATCAGGTATCCGCTCGATCCGCGTTTCTTGCCCATGTCTTACCTCGGCTACCAGCTTCTCACCCGAACCATGAAACGATCGTCCGAGCCTACTTGGGAACCGGGACCCAAGCCTTTCCGCAAGGAAACGATCCGCGATCACTCCCTCGCCTCGGTCGGTGGCGGATCTGCAAAACGCGGGACGGGGTGTCTCGACTTCTTCGCCGCCGGCGACGGTGAAGGCGGGGCCGATGGTCACGCGCGGGGGAGACGGTCAGTGGGGCGCGGCTGGCGCGGTGGGCGCAGCAGGCTGCGGCGCCGCACCCGGCCCTGGCTTGGCGGTGCTCTTCACGCGGGTGACCTCGACCTCCGACGGCGCCGGCAGGTTCTCGCGCAGCGCCGACTGGGAGCGGAGCTCGAACATGTCCGTGAGCATCTCCTTCCACAGGGTCTCCAGCGAGCCCACGAGCGAGCCGCGGGTCGCGACGGCTGCCTCGGTGGCGGCCGTGCAGGTACCGGTCGACTGCCACTCGAGCTCGCCGGTCTCGACGTCCCACACCTGCAGCGACGTGTCGATCGTGATCCAGAAGGTGCGGTCGATCGTGAAGCCGAACAGGTCGAAGCGTTCGCTGTGCTGGCTCGTCATCGTGGCCAGCATGGGCATCACCACGTGCCGCACGCCGAGCGCCTTGCCGACCTTGCCAAGCCGCTCGCGGTCCATGACGCCGCTGGCGACGTAGGCGGCGGCAAGGCCCTGCCAGTCGGCGGCCGCGCCGGCGGCGTTCAGCCGGGTGGCGGACTGGCCGGCGCTCCGGACGGTCTCGGCCGCATTGAACTCGTGCAGCGCGCGGTCCAGCGTCTGGCTGACGAGGGGCGCCAGGCCCGGTGCCGACGGGGCCGCGGCCGGGAGGATCGCGCAGGCGGGCGGCGAGGCGAGCATCAAGAGACGGGGGTCGAGGTCCGCGCGGTGCGCGAGCGACTGCGTCTGTGCGGCAACCTTGACGTAGATGCCTTCCGACGTGCACGCGGCAAAGGCGAAGGAGGCAAGCATGGCTGCTGGGAGGGCGATGCGCATGATGCTCACCATAGCGCCAAGATGAGGCCAGGTGGACCTGTCCCTTGTTCCACGCGCGCGCCGATGGCTGAGTACGACGCCATCGCGGACGGTCCGTCCGTCGGGCGTGCCTGCAGACATGTCACGTCGACTGAACGACCTGCGCACGCCACTCAGTCTCCAGCTTCAGCTGCAAGGCAAGCCGGTTGGCGGCCTCCCGCATCGCGGCGGATCCCCAGCGAATCGTGTTGCCAGGTTCCAGCCAGGCTCTGGCGACGACAAGCCTCCGCGCGGCCCTCTTGCTGCAGAGATCGAGCCTTCCGATCAGTCGGTCGCCAACCAGAACCGGCATGGTGTAGTAGCCGTGCTTGCGCTGTCGGCTTGGAACAAAGGCCTCGAAGCGATAGCTGAAGCCGAACAGTTCGAGCGCGCGCGCGCGATCCCTGATCAGGGGGTCGAAGGGTGCCAAGAGCCGAGGTGTGCTGTCGGGCCGGACCTTGCGAGCAGCTGCGCGCCAGTCCTTCCTGGCGAACCCGGGCCTTGGAGGTCGACCCATCCGCTCAAGCAGGACCTTCTCGATCTCTCCGGCGCTGGCCATTCTCTCGCACCACGCGCGTGCGTCCGTCGGAGACACCGCGTTCAGGTATCCCGCCAGTTCCCGCGGCGTCCCCGCTCCAAGCCGCTTGAGTGCCTCGGAGCAGGCCCACTCCACATGCAGCTCTGCGTCACGTGGACCGGGCACTCGTCCGTAGATGCGGCCGGAGACGTCGTAGACCTTCTCGAAGCCGCGCCGAGAGTGAACGGCGACCTCTCCCGTTCGCCACAGGTACTCGAGTGCCGCCTTGTGCGGCGTCCACTCCCACCAGCCGCCCCGCGACTCGCGTCGCGAGGTCATCCGGTCGTGAACGTCGCGAATGCTCATCGGGCCGGACTTCCGGAGCAGATCCATCGTCTCCTTCACCCGCTTCGACCAGTTTCGGCCGAGTCGCTTCCTCATCCATGAATCGTCCAGGTAGCGAGCCCGACTCGCCTTGAACCGATTGGACCACCACGGCAGCCAGTCGGCCCGTATCAGGCTGGCATCGTGCGTCCAATGCTCGAAAACGGATCGATGCCGCTCGGCTTGCATCGACAGTTGGGTTGGCTCGTATCCATCGAGCCGTGAGTGCAAGATCAGGTGGTGAGCGCGCTCGACGAACGTGATGCTGTCGATCTGGACATAGCCCAGTGCCCGGATCACGGAGAGCACCCGCGCGTCGGTGGATCGTGCCGGTGGTGCCGCAAGCGCGCATCCAGCCAAGAGCAGCAATCGCGCTTCAGCGACCGGGACAGTTGGGGCGTCGGATTGCTGTTTCGTCACGTGGTCAAACTACCGATTCGCCTTGGGGGGCGGACCGGCTGCCCCGCTGGCCGACCGGATGAGCCGAAAGTCTCTCCGGGTCTCTGGTGGAGCATGGTGCCGGGTGAAGACAGCTGGCTGCTTCAAGCGGCGCGCGGGCGGCCGCCACGACGACGGGCTCCTCAAGGGAAGCACCGTCCGAACGCGGACAGGAGGCGCGCCCCGTCGCGCCATGGCCGCAGGCGAAGGTGGCCGCGCACGAGCAACCGCCACAGCGGGCGTTCCCGGCGGACGAATCGGATCCACGCCTCGCTGTCCGCGGTCACGGTCACCTGCGGCACGTCGTGGTGTCCTGGCTGGACGTCGATCGTGCGGTCCTTGATGGTCACGGTGGCCTGGACCGGCTCGCGGCCCGTGAAGGCGAAGTGGTAGACGGCATCGAGTCCGGTGCTCGCATTGCGCTGGAACATCCACGGCAGGGCACGTAGGAAGCCCCCGATTGTGCCGGGCCGCATGCCGTTTGAGATGCGTCGGAGTCGCTTGTGCGGGAAGCGCTTGGCGGCGTAGGCCTCGGCATCGGACCCGGGCACGACGTAGAGCGGCTCGACCCGGTCCTGCAGCGGCCGGACCACGGTGCGCAGATGCGCGGCGCGGTCCTCGGTGAAGCGACCGATGACGTCCTCGCCCGCGGGGCAGACCGCGAGGCAGTAGGCGGCCTTGTAGTTGGCGCCGAAGCTGAGGGACTGCCACAGGCTCAGGTTCTCGCCGTCCTCGACCTTGGAGCGGTAGTCGGCGACGCCGGAGGAGCTGACCACGGTCTCCACCCAGTCGGTGAAGCCGCCGAGGAACTCC
>JAIYBS010000057.1 GCA_027488415.1 Planctomycetaceae bacterium
CCCGTCCTCGCCGCGGCGGCCGTCGCGACCGTCGCGTCGGCCGCGATGACCCGCAGCCTGATCGCGATCGGGCACCGCGCGGGCGCGCTCGATTCCGCGGGCGCGCCCGGCCACGTCAAGGAGCTGCGTCCGGTGCCGAACATCGGCGGCGTCGCGGTCGCCGCCTCGGTGCTCGTGCCGCTCGCGGCGGCGCTCGCGCTCGCCGCAGGAATCGGCGGTGAGCGGCTCGCCGACTGGGCACCCTCGCTCGCCGAGAGCGCCGCGCGGCTCGGCGACACGGCCCGACCTGCGCTCGCGATCCTGCTCGGCGCGCTCGCGCTCCACCTCACGGGCGTCGTGGACGATCGGCGCGCGCTCCGGCCGCTCCCGAAGCTCCTCGTCCAACTGGCCGTCGCATTCGGGACCGTGTCCTTCGGCGGCGTGCGCGCCCTCACGTTCCTCGACGCGTACCCCGGCGGGATCTGGGTCTCGGTGCTGCTCTCCGGCGCGTTCATCGTTGCGATCGTGAACGCGGTCAACTTCCTCGACAACATGGACGGGCTCTCCGGCGGCGTCTCGGCGATCGCAGCAGCGGCGCTCTGCGTGGCGGCGTGCGTCGCGCGCCAGTGGGCGACCGCCGGTGTGCTCGCGCTGCTCGCGGGCGGCCTGCTCGGCTTCCTCGTCTACAACTTCCCGTGGCGCGCGGGCCAGCGCGCGCGGATCTTCCTGGGAGACGGCGGCACGCTTCCGGTGGGGTTCCTGCTCTCCGCGCTCGCGATCCAGATCACCTTCACCTCGCCCGGCGACCCGGGCTACGCGCTCGGCACGCGCTGGTACGGCGCGCTCGCGCCGGTCGTGATCCTCGCGGTCCCGATCTACGACTCGGTCGTCGTGACCCTCCTGCGGCTCTCGCAGGGCAAGAGCCCGATGGTCGGCGACCACCAGCACTTCTCGCACCGCATGGTGATGCGCGGCTTCACGCAGCGCGGCGCGGTGCTCCTGATCTGCGCCTTCGGCGTGGTCTGCTCGACGGGCGGGCTGCTGCTCGGCACCGCGGAGCCGTGGCAGGCGGCGCTGGTCGCGCTGCAGACCGGGATCGTGATGGTCGCGATCGCCGCGCTCGAGCGGCCGATGCTCGCGCGCATGCGCGCCGGGGAACGGCCGTGAACGAGGGGAGCGCGCCCGCGTTGCCTCGGCAGGCCTCGCGCCGCGGCGTTGCCGCGGCGGGCGTCGCCTGCGTGGCGATCGCCGCGATCGCGTGCGGGCAGGCGCTCGTCGCGCACCCGCCGAGCCTCTGGTTCGACGTGGACCCGGCCGCCGACCCGAACCCGTTCGCGGGAATCGCGCCGTCCACCGGCCTCCTGCTCGATTCCCTCTCGGTGGCGCTCGCGGCGATCGCGATCGTCGCCGTGCGCCGCGGGGTCGATCGCGTCGGCGCTGCGCTCGCCGTCCTCGCCGGCCTCGGCGCGCTGCCCGTCGCGTGGCACGCCGTCCACGGCGCCGACGATGCGTGGCGCGGCCTGCAGTGGACCGCGGGCATCGCAGGCGCAGCGGCGATCGCGGTGAGCCTGCGCGCGATGCCGCTGCCGCGCGCGCGCGTCGTGCGTGCGGTCGCGCTCGGGATCCTCGCCGCGGCCGCGGTTCCCGTCGCCGTGCGCGGCGGGTACCAGCTCTGGCGCGAGCACCCCGCGATGGTCGCCGAGTACCGCGCGCACAAGGCCGAGATCCTCGCCGCGCGAGGCTGGCAGGACGGTTCGCCGCAGGTGCTCACCTACGAGCGCCGCCTCTCGCAGCCCGAGGCGACCGCGTGGTTCGGTCTGTCGAACGTGGCGTCTGGCATGCTCGCGGCGGGGGCGCTCCTCCTCGCGGGTTCCGCGCTCGCGCTTCGGCGGGTTCGCCCGGTCGGCGCGTTCCTCCTCGGTGCGGCATCGGCGGGATGCCTCGCGGTCGTCGCCGCCAACGGCTCCAAGGGCGCGGTCGGCGCACTCGCGATCGGCGGCGCGTTCGCCGCCTGGTGCGCGGTGCGGTCGCCGGGCGGCCGTGCGCGCGCGGTGGCGTGCGCGGCGCTGCTCGCCGCGCTCCTCGCCGCGGTCGCGGTGCGCGGACGCGTCGGCGAGTCGTCGGCGGAGCGCAGTCTTCTCTTCCGCGCGCACTACGCGCAGGCCGCGGCGCAGGTCGCGCTGGAGCATCCGGTCGCGGGCGTCGGACCGGCCGGCTTCGGCGACGCGTACCTCCTCGCGCGCCCGGAGCGGTCGCCGGAGGAGGTGCAGAGCGCGCATGCGGCGTGGGCCGACTGGCTCGCCTCGCTCGGCGCGGGAGGCGCCGCGTGGATTGCCGCGCTCGGCGCGCTCGTCGCGCTCGCCGCGGCCGGGTCGGTCGATCGCGGCGATGCGCCGCGCGACGGCGCGAACGCGTGGACGCGCGGCCCGCTCGTTGCCGCGCTCGCGGTGCTGGTGGCCGGCGTGCTTGCCGTTCCGCCGGAGGCCGGCTCGATCGACGACCAGTCGCTCCTCATGCGCGTGCTCGCGGCGCTCCTCGCGGCGAGCGTCGCCGGCGCGGTGGTGCGGGCATCCCTCCTCGGCGGCCGCGTCTGGTCCGCGTCGCTCGCGGGCGCCGCGCTGCTGCTCGCGCTCCACGCGCAGGTGGAGATGACGCTCTGGTGGCCGGGCTCGATCGCGTGGGTCGCCGCGGTGCTCGGCGTCGCGGCGTTCGACCCGTCGGCCCGCATCCTGCCTTCCCGCGCGGGCGCGGCGGCGGCGGTCGCCGGCGCCGCGATGCTCGCCGCCCCCGCGGTGGTCGGCCTCGGCTCCGTGGATCGCGCGCGTTCCGCCGAGCGCACCGTCGAGGATGCCGCGCTCCCGCTCGCGCTCTTCGCTCGAGCCCGCGCCGGCGAGAATCTCCCGCGCGTCATGGACCTCGACGACGCGCG
>JAIYBS010000242.1 GCA_027488415.1 Planctomycetaceae bacterium
AGTCGAGCGTCGCTCGTCCTCATCGGCTGGTGGCCGTCCGGGGAGAGGTCCACGATCGCCAGCCTTCGATGGCCGAAACCCACGCTTCCCTGGATGTCGATTCCCTCGCCGTCCGGACCCCGGTGCGCAACTGCCCGGGTCATCGCCTCGAGGCGGCTGCGATCCGGTGAACCACCCTTCAGCATGACGATGCCTGCAATGCCGCACATTGTGGGCAGGATGTTATCCGTGCCGCAGCTTCGAGGCGAAGGTTCCCGAACCACCTAGCATTCCCCGCATGGAGGGTTCCTCCAGTCTCCCCCTCCTCGGCCTCACCGGCGCCCCCGGCGCCGGCAAGTCCACCGTCGCGCGCGAGCTCGCCGCGCTCGGCTGCGTCGTCTCCGACAGCGACGCCCTCGCGCGCGCCGCGTTCGACGACCCCGAGGTCCGCACCGCCGTCCAGGGCCTGTTCGGCACCACCGACCGGCGCGCGATCGCGGACATCGCCTTCGCCGACCCCGCCGCCCGCGCGCGGCTCGAGGGCCTCATCCACCCCTGGATCGCCGCCCGGCGCGACGCCGCCTTCGCCGCCGCGCCCGCGGGCACCCGGGCCCTGGTGATCGACGCGCCGCTCCTCCTCGAGGCGGGGCTCGGTGCCGGGTGCGACCGGGTCATCTTCGTCGATTGCCCGCTGGAAATCAGGCAATCCCGCGTCGCCGCCGGCCGCGGCTGGACCGCCGCCGAGCTCGCCCGCCGCGAGGCCGCGCAGTGGCCACTTGACCGCAAGCGCGCTTCCGCGCATCATGTGGTCCGCAACGACGGCGACCCCGCCTCGTTGCGCGCGCAGGTGCGCGCGGTGCTCGACGAGGTGTGCCCGCCCGGTTCGCCGGCCTGACGCACGCCTCGCCCGCCTCCCCAGGAGGCCGGGTGCCCACGGGGAATCGCCTCATCAGTCTGGCTGAACGGTCGGTGCCTCGGGAGTCTCGCTCCCGGACGGATTCGGATACGGAGCACTTCACATGAGCAAGCGTCGTCGTCGCAAGGGTGGTGGTGGAGGTGGTGGCGGGGGCGGAGGCGGTGGCGGTGGTCATCACCGCAATCACCACCCGGCCTACGAGCAGCCGCAGGGCATCGTGCCGACCGACGAGCAGCTCGAGCTCGAGCTCGCCGAGTTCGAGAAGGAGTGGAAGGGCAAGTTCGAGGTCGCCAAGAAGGACGACCTGAACCTGTCCGCGCTCCAGCGGATGAACTCCGACGAGCTGACCAAGGCCGCGAAGAAGGAGGGCCTCGAGGAGCAGCTCGGCCTCCCGAAGCAGCAGCTGGTCTTCGAGATCCTGCGCGCGCGCGCCCAGAAGCAGGGCCTGATGCTCGCCGAGGGCACGCTCGAGATCCTGCACGACGGCTACGGCTTCCTGCGCAGCGCGGAGTACAGCTACCAGCCCTCGCCCGACGACGTCTACGTCTCGCCGAGCCAGATCCGCCGCTTCGGCCTGCGCAAGGGCCACGTGGTGAAGGGCGTCATCCGCCCGCCCAAGGACCAGGAGACGTACTTCGCGCTGCTGCGCGTGGAGAGCGTGAACGGCCGCGACCCGAAGACGCTGCATGACCTGCCGACCTTCGAGAACCTGACGCCGCTCCACCCGAACAAGCGCATCCACCTCGAGGACATCACCAACCCGACGCGCATTGAGCCGCGCATCATCGAGATGGTGACGCCGCTCGGCTTCGGCCAGCGCGCGCTGATCGTCGCTCCGCCGCGCACCGGCAAGACGGTGATCCTGCAGCAGCTCGCGAACGCGATCACCAAGAACCACCCCGACGTGCATGTGATCGTGCTGCTCGTCGACGAGCGCCCCGAGGAGGTGACCGACTTCCGCCGCAACACCAAGGGCAAGGTCGAGGTCGTGGCCAGCACCTTCGACGAGGAGGCGATCCGGCACATCCAGGTCGCCGAGATGGTCTCCGAGAAGGCGCGCCGCATGGTCGAGTTCGGCGACCACGTGATCATCCTGCTCGACAGCATCACCCGCCTCGCACGCGGCTACAACAACGCGATGCCGGGCTCCGGCAAGATCGGCTCGGGCGGCGTCGACAACGCGGCGCTCATCAAGCCCAAGAAGTTCTTCGGCAGCGCGCGCAACATCGAGAACGGCGGCTCGCTCACCATCCTCGGCACCGCGCTCGTCGACACCGGCTCGCGCGCCGACGAGGTGATCTTCGAGGAGTTCAAGGGCACCGGCAACGCCGAGCTGCACCTCGACCGCAAGCTCATGGAGAAGCGCGTGTTCCCGGCCGTCAACATCTCCGCCAGCGGCACCCGCCGCGAGGAGCTGCTGATGGACCCGAAGGAGCACGACCTGATCGTCCGCCTGCGCAAGGTCACCAGCGACATGAACACGGTGGAGGCCATGGAGCTCCTCCGCAGCCGCGTCGCCAAGACCAAGAGCAACGCGGAGTTCCTGATGACCATGGCCCTCAGCTGAGCCGATTCGGGCATCAGCGGGGCCACGCCTTCCGTAGATTCAAGCGGCAAAGAGCAGCGGCACAGACCCACAGCACCCCGGACGAACCATGACCACCCGCCCGACCGCCCGTCCCGTCCCGTCCCGCCGCGGCGTCACGCTCGTCGAGGCGATGGTCGTCGTCGCCGTCATCGCCGCGCTGGTGGGGATCCTGCTGCCGGCGCTCAGCATCATCCGCCGCAACGCGCAGCTGGTCTCGAGCCAGAGCAACCTGCGCACGATCGGCGCGCTGATGACGTCGTACTCGCTCGACAACCGCGACCACGTGGTGCCGAGCCAGTTCGACTACACGGGCCCGTTCGCGAAGTCGCTGGTGCGCTCCGCGTCGCCCGAGGGCACGCTGCCGAACATCGGCGCGCTCGGGAGGGGCACCTGGACGGACATCCTCTGGACGGTCGGCAAGTTCGGTCCGCTGGTGCCGATCGCCGACCCGAACGATCCGAGCTCGACGAGCGACGTCCCGAGCCCGCGCTGGGACTACCGCTACGACTCGCCCGACTACTGGTCGTACTACAACCCGGACATGGTCGACACCAACCCGTTCCGCTCGAAGGTCGAGCTGAGGAAGGCGATGCCGACCGACACCGCCGAGGCCGCGCGCCCGTTCGGCGCGGGCGCGTCGATCAAGGAGCAGGGCCAGCCCGGGTACTTCGCCGCGAACGACTTCTTCAGCGCCGTGCCGAACGCCGCCGGCACGAGCAACTGGTACACGAACGCGATGATTCGCTACCCGGCGATGTCGATGTACGCGGTCGACAGCCGCGCGGGCGAGACGATCGCGCCGCCGGTGTCCACGGGCACGAACACGTGGGAGGCGCTCTCGCTCAGGGCGTGGACGCCGAACGACCCCAACCAGCTGTGCGAGATCGAGTTCCGCTACGTCGGCGACGTCTGCAGCATGCTGTACCTCGACGCGCACGTGGCGACCCAGGGCAAGTGGATCAATTACTCGGACCTGGTGAACAACCGCCAGACGCGCATCGAGCGGCTCGACCAGCGGAACTGAACGCGGTCTTATCGACCATCGGCTCGGCACGCGCCGCGGCGCGCCCGGGTCGGGGCAGGTGAGCGCGGATCCGTTCGGATTCCGCGCGGAATCATCCGAAGCCCTTGACGCAACCTCCGCTTTCGGTAGGATTTCCCACTCGCCGCTCGTGAAACGGGCGGCGTTGTCATCGTTGGCCACCGTAGCTCAGTGGTAGAGCACACCCTTGGTAAGGGTGAGGTCGAGGGTTCAAGCCCCTTCGGTGGCTTAGGTCTGGCAGGCGCGGCCGCACCTGTCACCCTCGTCCAGTCGCGCGGCCAGCACACGAGCGCCCCGCGCGCATTCACACCCTTCTTTCGGAGCACTGAACAGCCATGGCAAAGGGAACGTTCACCCGCACCAAGCCCCACGTCAACGTCGGCACGATCGGCCACGTCGACCACGGCAAGACCACGCTGACCGCCGCGATCACCGCCGTGCAGGCCGCGAAGGGCCTGAGCGCGCCGGTGGCCTATGACCAGGTCGCCAAGGCGTCCGAGTCCGAGGGCCGCCGCGACCCGACCAAGATCGTGACGATCGCGACCTCGCACGTCGAGTACGAGACGCCGAACCGTCACTACGCGCACGTCGACTGCCCCGGCCACGCCGACTACGTCAAGAACATGATCACCGGTGCCGCCCAGATGGACGGCGCGATCCTGGTCGTGTCCGCCGCCGACGGCCCGATGCCGCAGACCCGCGAGCACATCCTCCTGGCCCGCCAGGTCGGCGTGCCGAAGATCGTGGTCTTCCTGAACAAGATCGACCTCGTCGACGACCCGGAGCTCCTGGACCTCATCGAGGTCGAGGTGCGCGACCTGCTCTCGAAGTACGGCTTCCCCGGCGACGAGACCCCGGTCGTGCGCGGCGCCGCCTTCCCGGCGCTCACCAACCCCGGTGACGCCAAGGCCTCGGACTGCATCACGAAGCTCATGGAGGCGATCGACTCGTACATCCCCGAGCCGCAGCGTGAGGTCGACAAGCCGTTCCTCATGAGCGTCGAAGACGTCTTCAGCATCAAGGGCCGCGGCACCGTGTGCACCGGCCGCATCGAGCGCGGCATCGTCAAGGTCGGCGACGAAGTCGAGATCGTCGGCCTCCGCCCGAACCAGAAGACGACCATCACCGGCGTCGAGATGTTCCAGAAGACCCTCGACCAGGGCATCGCGGGCGACAACGTCGGCTGCCTGATGCGCGGCATCGAGAAGGACGACATCGAGCGTGGCCAGGTGCTGTGCAAGCCCGGCTCGATCAAGCCCCACACGAAGTTCGAGTCGCAGGTGTACGTCCTCACGAAGGAAGAGGGCGGCCGCCACACCCCGTTCTTCAAGGGCTACAAGCCGCAGTTCTACTTCCGCACGACCGACATCACCGGACAGATCGCGGAGCTCAAGGGCGCCGAGATGTGCATGCCGGGCGACAACATCACCATGGTCGTCGACCTCGGTGACAAGGGCGTCGCGATGGAAGAGGGCGTCCGCTTCGCCGTGCGCGAGGGTGGCCGCACCGTCGGCTCGGGCGTCGTGACCAAGATCCTGGCCTGATGAACCCGCTTCCCGGGCCCGCCGCGCGACGAGCGCGGCGGGCCCCGGGAAAGCGCTGACCCGAGGTACGAACGATGGCAAAGCGCGCTCTCGACCGCGAATACGTGTGGCTCCAGTGCACGGAGACCGGCGACCTGAACTACCGGACCGAGATCCGGGTGAAGGGCGGCATCTCCGACAAGGTGAAGGAGGGCTTCATGAAGTACAGCCCCCGTCTCCGCAAGCACACGCTGCACAAGATCAAGCGCAAGTGACCGGCGCGCGCTTCGGCGCGCGGCGACACATACGCCAGTAGCTCAATTGGCAGAGCAGCGGATTCCAAATCCGCAGGTTGAGTGTTCGATTCACTCCTGGCGTGTTCGAAACGGAAGGACCGAGCGATGGCATCAGAGGCGATCTACAAGAGCGGTCAGGGGTACTGGACGCGGATGATCTCCGCGGCCGGGTTCGGCCTGCTGCTCGCGCAGGGGACGTTCTGGATCTGGTCGAAGTTCGGCGCCGGCGCCACCGCGACGGGCAAGTACGTCGCCGGCGCGCTGGCGCTCGTCTTCCTGGCCGGTGTCGGCTCGCTCGTGTTCTGGCTGCTCGGCCGCAACCACCGCACCGTCGACTTCCTCGTCGCCACCGAGGGCGAGATGAAGAAGGTGAACTGGTCGACCCGCCGCGAGGTGATGAGCTCGACCGGCGTCGTGATCGTGACGATGTTCGCGATCGCGATCTTCTGCTTCGTCTGCGACCGCGCGTTCGCGTGGGGCTTCCTGCAGATCGGCGTGCTCGACAACAGCGTCCTTGAGACCGAATGACCGCGCCCGCCGGCGCAGGGGATACCGCGATGGACCTCAGCAACGAAACGCATGACCAGGCAGAGCACGGCACCGACGGCGCCACCTCGCGCTCCGACGGCGGCAAGACGCTCGCCCGCGGCCGCGACGCGCTCTCGAAGATCGCCGGCCCCCGCCTGAGCGACTTCGGCGTCGAGACCGGCAAGGCGCTCGAGCCGACCCGCCGCGGCAAGAAGGCCGCGGAGGTCGTGTCCGCGCCGCCGCAGGACGAGTCCGAGCTGCCGATGTTCCGGCCCGGGTTCAACTGGTTCGTGCTGCGCGTGGCCTCCAACAAGGAG
>JAIYBS010000103.1 GCA_027488415.1 Planctomycetaceae bacterium
CGATCGCGACTCTTGACGTAGGCAAAGCGGGCGCGCGCTGGGCGGGGGCCGGCGGGCTGCATGTTCATCAGGCCCTGCATCAGCAGATTCATCGCATTGGCCTGCTGCGCGCCCGCGCTGGAGGCGACCATCACCACTCCCGCCATGACGGCGGCGCGAACTCCTGGGGTCTTCATCGGATCTTGCTCCTGTCGGCGGTCGCCGCTCGCGTCAATCGCCGAACGGACGGCGGTTGACCCCGGGCGACCCTCGACAGAGCCACCCGTCGCGCCGCCGATCGGCGCGATTTGCCCGGAATCCGGAATTCCGATTCCAGCCGCGACCAGCATTGCGACGGTGATTCCGCCCGCTGCCGCCGCCCGTCGCGTGTCGCCCGCGAACGGCGCGTTCGGCGCGATTGACCCCCGTTCCCGGTCCTCAAGGCCGGCCGCTCGCGCGCCGGTCGCTCCATCCTGCTCGACGCTCACCCCGAGTCGCAGTACCGCCGCCGCGTGTGCCCGCGAGAGCGGCGCGGCAGGTCGCCCTTCGCCCTTGAGTATCCGATCATCGTGCGTGGTCATCCAACGCACAGAGCCGGGCACACGCCGCGCGTTCGTCGCGACTCCGCCGGATTCCGCGCCTCGACGCACGGCGATCGCCTCACCCACCCTCGACGAGCCGAAGTACCTCGGCGACCGCCGCATCAAGGCCGGACTCGGCGACCCCCTCCTCGCGCAGCAGGTCGCGGACCGCGTCTCGCACCCGTCCCGCGACTCGGCGCGCGGCGTTGAAGCAGTCGTTGCGCGTCAGTCCGAGCGCCCGCGCGACGTGCTCGTACGGCATGCCGTCGATCACGTGCATGCGCAGGACGTCATCCTCGACCCCGCGGCCGCTCGCAGCGAGCTCGTGCTGCACGCGCGCGTACGCCTCGTTGACGAGCGCGAGCGCCCAAGCCCGGTCGAACGCGTCGGCGGCGTCGGCCTCGACTGACAGATTTGCGCCTTCGGAACCGGCGGCGGACTCGATCGATCCGCCCGCTCGCCCCCGCTCGCGTGCAGCGTCACGCCGGACGCCGCGGCAATGGAAGCTCATCGCGTTCATCAGCCAGCGGCGGAGCGGCATCCCGCTCGTGCGCCAGCGCTGGAAGAACGCGTCGTCGGCGAGCGGCCCCGCGTAGAAGCCCGCCACCAGGTCATCCCGCTCGCCCGCACTCCGCAGACCCGATGCGGATGCGTACGCGCCGAGCGCGGCTGTGTAGCGGTCCATGATGTGCCGCCGCAGCGCCGACCTGGCGGCACTCGCTCGCGCTGCCGCGTTGCCGTCGCCCGCGCGATGCGCGCGGTCCGCGTCCTCGGCGATCGTCAGCTGCGCGTCGATCCAGGTGGCGTGCGTACTAGGGAAATGGTCCACCGGCATGAGGGGATTATGCACGATCCGCCAATAACGGAGGATTTCACGCCTCCGGTGCGACCGTCCGGGCGAAACTCATCGAGCGATGCTCCGCCTCCCGCATGCCATGCCGATCACGCGGCTGCTCACCGGCGGCACCGTCATCGCGGTTGCGTTCATCGCCCCCACTTCCGTCCTCGCCGACTGCGTCCCCCCCCTCGCACGCGCGAAGGAGGTCGAGGGCTGCGGCCAGCACTCCAACGACGGCTGCAACCTCCTCTCGCACCCCACCGAGCCGATCGAGCTCGGCGTGCCCATCGCGGGCAGCTTCTGGGGCACGTTCGAGCTCCGAGACACCGACTTCTACCGCTTCGTGCTCACGTCGCCGACGCGCGTGATCGCGCGCGCCTGGAGCGGGGTCGACATGCAGCTCGCGGTGGTCGACGGGTGCTCGGTGGTCAACAGCGGCACCGGCACCTGCGCCGAGGCAGACGCGTGCCTCCCGCCCGGCGTCTACAACGTCTTCGTGGCGCCGCTCGACTCGTATCCCTCCTGCGGCTTCTCGAGCAGCGAGTACACGGTGCAGCTCACCGTGTTCCCGGAGGGCGGACCGTGCGTGCCGCTCGTCGGCGACATCGACCGCGACGGCGCGGTGAGCGGCGCGGACCTGACGCAGGTGCTGATCTCGTGGGGCGCGGTCGACCCGGGGTCCTGCGACCTGAACGGCGACCAGCTCGTCGACGGCGCCGACATCGGCCTGCTGCTCGCCGCCTGGACGGGGTGAGCGCGCCTCGCGCGCCCGACGTGCCCCGCGGCACCCCGGTCAATAAGCCCCGGATTTCCGGCGGATCGTCCGCGATCCCCACCTCTTGTCCCGCGATGCGGTCTGCCGCGCAATCTTGCCTACAATCTGCCCTTTCCCCAAACGGAGCCCATCGATGACCCAGACCGACCTCGCGAAGGACCTGAAGAACATCTCCGAAAAGGACCGCAAGCAGATCGAGCAGGCCCAGGAGATGCTCGGGCCCGACCCGAAGACGATGGGCTTCGTGAAGAACGTCTTCTGGGGCAACTTCCGCGAGGAGCTGGTCTTCCCGTATCCCGCGCAGACCGCCGAGGAGAGCGCGCGCTGCGACCAGCTGCTCGCCGAGCTCGACGCCTACCTCCGCAACGAGCACCCGTCCGTCGAGATCGACCAGAAGCAGGAGATCCCCGACTGGGTCGTCGCCAAGCTCTTCTCGATGGGCGTGCTCGGCATGACCATTCCGCGTGAGTTCGGCGGTCTCGGCCTCGGCATCACCAGCTACAACCGCGTGCTCCGCCGCATCGGCCGCACCTGCGGCTCGACCGCGGTCCTCGTCTCCGCGCACCAGTCGATCGGCTGCAAGGCCGTCATGCTCTTCGGCAACGAGGAGCAGAAGAAGCGCTTCCTGCCGCGCATGGCGAAGGACGCGCTGAGCGCCTTCTGCCTCAGCGAGCCGAACGTCGGCTGCGACGCCGGCGGCCAGGAGACGCGCTGCACCGTCAGCGAGTGCGGCAACTACTACATCGTGAACGGCGAGAAGAAGTGGGCCACCTCCGGCGCGCTCAGCGGCCTGTTCACCGTGATGGCCAAGCAGAAGATCAAGGACGCGAAGACGGGCAAGGAGAAGGACGCGGTCACCGCGCTCATCTGCACGCCCGACATGGAGGGCGTCGAGATCTTCAGCCGCAACCGCTCCAAGTGCGGCATCCGCGGCACCTGGCAGGCGCGCATCCGCCTCACCAACGTCAAGGTCCCGAAGGAGAACCTGCTCCACAAGGAGGGCCGCGGCCTCAACGTCGCGCTCACCTGCCTGAACTACGGCCGCTGCACGCTCTCCGCGGGCATGCTCGGCGCCGCCGAGTTCGCGTACGAGCAGGCCACGAAGTGGGCGAAGTACCGCTACCAGTTCGACCGCCCGATCGGCGAGTTCGACCAGGTGAAGGAGAAGCTCGCGCGCATGGCGGCCTACACGTACGCCATGGAGGCGATGCTCTTCATGACCACCGGCTTCCTCGACCGGCACGACGAGGACATCATGCTCGAGACCGCCGTCTGCAAGGTGTTCTGCAGCGAGTTCGGCTACCGCACCGTGAACGACGCGCTGCAGGTCATGGGCGGCGAGAGCTACATGACGGAGAACCACGTCGAGCGCGCGTGGCGCGACAGCCGCATCAACATCATCGTCGAGGGCGCGAACGAGGTCATGCACTCGTTCATCTTCGCCTACGGCTCCAAGCAGCTCGGCGAGTGGATGCTCGGCGTGAAGAAGAACCCGGTGGGCAACATGGGCGCCGCCGTGCAGATCGGCAGCGAGCTGTTCCTCGGCGTGCGGCGGCCGCTGCCGACGTTCAAGTCGGCCGACCCGCGCGTCGCCGGCATGATGCACGACCTGATGACCCGCGTCCGCGAGTTCAGCCACCAGGTCAAGCTCATGTTCAAGGAGTGGGAGGACCGCCTCGTCACCGAGCAGACGATCCAGGCCCGCCTCTCGATGTGCGCGATCTACATCCACGCGATGACCTGCGCGCTCTCGAAGCTCGACCACAACCTCCGCAAGGGGCTCGACGGCGACGCGCTGACGTACGAGGTCAGCCTCGTCGAGCACCTGTGCGCGATGTTCGGCCTGGCGATCGAGGAGGAGATCCGCGGCCTGCGCGTGAACGCCGACGCGACCATGAAGCGCGCGGCCGACGCGGTGCTGAAGCACATCGACTCGTTCCCGAACAAGGACTTCTCGATCCCCGAGCGCACCATGGACATGCAGGCGCGCGGCTCCGGCCGCACGCTGAAGCCGGCCGACGCGCAGGCGATCCCGCAGTTCGGCGCCGGCAGCGTGTTCCACGGCGAGGCCGTGAAGCGCGCCGAGCCGCAGCACGCGTGACCGAGGCGAGAGACCCGATCCCCACGACACGACGCCGACGCGTCACACGACCCAGGAGCCACGAGCGATGAAGCTGTTCGAGACGATGAACCAGCACGGCCACGAGCGCGTGGCGTTCCATGTCGACCCCGCCACCGGCCTGAAGGCCATCATCGCCCTGCACTCGTCGGTGCTCGGCAACGCGCTCGGCGGCACGCGCCGCTGGGCGTACTCGGACGAGTCCGAGGCGATCCGCGACGTGCTCCGCCTCTCCGAGGGCATGACCTACAAGTCGGCCGCGGCGGACCTGCCGATGGGCGGCGCGAAGAGCGTCATCATGATCGAGAAGGGCAAGGCCCCGACCGAGGCCGAGGCGCGCGCGATGGGCCGGTTCGTCGACACGTTCGGCGGCAAGTACATCGCTGCCGAGGACGTCGGCGTGAACACGCAGTACTGCGACTGGATGGCGCAGGAGACGAGCCACATCATGGGCGGCGAGACCGTGAGCAGCGGCGGCGACCCGAGCCCCTTCACGAGCCAGGGCTGCTTCAACGCGATGAAGGCGTGCCTCGCGCACGCCGGCCGCAAGGTGGAGTTCGGCGGCCTGAAGGTCGCGGTGCAGGGCCTCGGCGCCACCGGCTACCGGCTGGCGAAGATCCTGCGCGCGCACGGCGCGACGGTCGTCGGCACCGACGTGAACCCGGCCGCGGTCGAGCGCGCGGTGAAGGAGCTCGGCGTGGTCGGCCTCGAGCCCGGCAAGGACATCTTCGCGCAGGAGTGCGACGTGCTCGCGCCGTGCGCGCTCGGCGCGGTGCTGAACCATGACACGATCAAGCACCTCAAGTGCGCGATCATCTGCGGCACCGCCAACAACCAGCTCCATGTGCCCGACGTCGACGGCCCCGCGCTCAAGCAGCGCGGCATCCTGTACGGCCCGGACTTCATCGTGAACGCCGGCGGCGTGATCCGACTCGCGGGCCTCTACCTCGGCATGACCGAGGCGGCGCTCGACAAGAAGATCGAGCAGATCGAGCACACCACCGCCGCGGTGCTGAAGGAAGGCAAGAACGACCCGAGCGAGCACGTCGCCGCGGTCAACTACGCCAAGCGCCGCATCGAGGCGGGCCGCAAGGCGAAGACGAACGCGCAGCCGGCGATGGCGTGAGCCGTCGGGAAATCCGTTCCAGGTAAAGGTGGCACCAATTTCCCCGAGGCCGCGGTCCGTCACCCGGCCGTGCGGAAATTGGTGCCACCTTTACCTGGAACGGATTTCCGCTTCCCGTACATCCACGCACCCACCGCGATCATCGCCAGCGCGATGACGTGGTATCCGCCGACGGGTCCTGCCCATCGCGCGTCGTCGCGCAGGAACTCGTGCGCGAACCGGAACGCTCCGTACGCCATCAGGTAGATGTTGAACCGCTGACCGCGCTGCCATCCGAGGCGCATCGCAATGAGCGCCCACGCGAGGAACGCGAGGTTGAACGCCATCTCGGCGACCGGCGCGGGCCAGCGCGCGTGGCCGTGCGCGTCGGTCACGGTCCACCATGACGCATCGCACTCGACGCCGAGGCAGCATCCGGCGGCGAGGCAGCCGACGCGCCCGAGCGCGAGCGCGATCGGCACGGTGATCGCGAAGAGGTCGCCCGTCCCCTCGCGGTACCCGGTGATCGACTTCGCCGTCTCGACGCCCGCGACTCCGCCGAGCAGCGCGCCCGTCACGCTGTGCCCCGTGACGAGCGCGACCCAGTCGCCGCGGAAGTGCCATCCCTCCGCGATCAGAAACGCGAGCTTCGCGCCGAGGTACGCGCCCGCGAGCGCGCCGCCGTAGACCGCGAGGAGCCGGTCGTCGGGCGCGCGCCCGTCCGCGCGCGCGAGGCGCTTCCAGACGAGCGCCGTGATCACGATGCCCGCGAGCGTGGTGACCCCGTAGAAAATAGAGCCGGGCATCATCTTCCGTAGTACCTGCAGAAGCTGTCGAGCCGGCCGTCGGGCGTGATCACGTGCGTGCAGCAGCGGTCGATGCGGTCCTGGTCGAACGTCCACGCATCCATGAACGGCTTGACGAAGATCCGGAACGGATGCTCCGGCCGCAGCTCGAGCGACTTGAGCACCGCGCCCAGCGGCTCCGTCTCGCACCCGCACCTGGCGAGGTCCTCGAGGCTGTAGTTCACGCGGTTCTGAAGGAATCCCGCGTACTTCGCCACG
>JAIYBS010000149.1 GCA_027488415.1 Planctomycetaceae bacterium
GGACGAGCCGCGCGTCGACGTGAAGCCGGCGGTGTCGGGCTTCCAGGTCTTGGTGGCGAGGCCAGCCTTCTGAACGAACGTGCCGTTCGAGGTCAGGTCGTAGACGTTGAGGAACTTGTCGCTGGCGTTCGAGACGCCGGCGAAGATGTCGATGACGGTGTTCGCACCGACGTTGCGGGCGGACGCGACGAAGCCGAGGAAGCCAGCGTCAGCGGAAGCGACGACGGCGGCGGCACCAACGACAGCAATAAAACCGATCTTCATGGCCTTTTCCCTCATATCCCGCGTGAGCGGGCAAAACTCGGTTGCGGATCCCTTCTCATTTCGGCGCGCCAGCCCTTTTGCTGGTCACCGTGGAACCTCACCTCCGACTTTGGGAAGATGCCTCCAACGGCGGGGGAGTCAAGTGCAGGAAGCGATTCCTGGATCGATTTCGCGTCTGTACCGTCGGCCGTCGGCCGAGAACGGCGTGCCCTTCGCACAAAAATGTGCCTCTGAGCGCACTGGAAGGCCTTTTTCTCGGAATCGATCGCCGGCAGAATTCGGCGCACATTCCGGTGCATAATGCCCGACCTCGCCCGATTTCCTCATGCGCGTCTACTTGGAGACCTTCGGATGCCAGATGAACGAGCTCGACAGCGAGCTCGTCCGCGGCCAGCTCGGCTCGCTTGGCTATCAGTTCGTCGAGCGTGACGACGAGGCGCAGGTGCTCCTCTACAACACGTGCTCGGTGCGTGAGCTCGCGGAGCAGAAGGCGCTGAGCCGCGTCGGGATCGTGGGCGTGCGCAAGCGCGAGGGCGAGCGGCTCATCCTGGGCATCCTCGGTTGCATGGCCGAGCGCGACGGCCTCGACATGCTGCGCCGACACCCGCAGGTCGACATCCTGTGCGGGCCGGCAGAGCTCGACAAGCTCCCGCAGCTCATCGACAACGTGCGCCGCGCGCAGGACGCCGAGCGCGGCGAACTGGCGCGCGAGCGCGGCGTCGCGCTCGCCGGAAACCGCTCGCGCCGCACCGCGACGCTGAGCGCGGCGGAGGACGGGCTCGAGTCGCTCGACCTTTCCCGCGCCTTCGACGCGGACGCGCGCGAGCAGCCGTGGAGCGCCTACGTCCGGATCACTCGCGGCTGCAACAAGTTCTGCACCTACTGCGTGGTGCCGTACACGCGCGGCGCCGAGGTGCACCGGCCGCCGGACCACATCGTCGAGGAGTGCCGCCGCCTGGTCGACGCGGGCGCGATCGAGATCACGCTGCTCGGACAGACCGTGAACCACTACCGCTACACGCACGGCACCGCCGTGACGGTCGGCGGACGCGAGGCTCCGCAGGTCGGCCCCGGATTGCGGGCCTTCCGCGACGATTCCGCGCCCATCGCGCGGACGACGACCTTCGCCGACCTGCTTCGGCGCATCCACGACGAGGTGCCCGGCCTGCAGCGGCTCCGCTTCGTGACGAGCTATCCGCGCGACTTCGGGCCGGACGTGCTTGCGGCGATGCGCGACGCGCCCCGCATCTGCAGGTACCTGCACGCGCCGGCCCAGAGCGGGAGCGACGCCGTGCTCGCGCGGATGAACCGCGGCTACACCGTCGCCGAGTACGAGGAGTTCGTCGCGCGCACCTTCGAGGCGCTGCCCGACGCGACGCTCGCCGGCGACATCATCGTCGGCTTCCCCGGCGAGACCGACGAGGACTTCGAGCGCACCTGCTCGCTGGTGCGTCGGCTGCCCTTCAAGAACAACTTCATCTTCAAGTACTCGCCGCGCCCGGGCACGACCGCGATCGACCGCTACCCCGACGACATCCCCGACGAGGTGAAGCGCTGGCGCAACAACACGCTGCTTGCGATCCAGTCGGAGACGAGCGCCCGCGTGCATGCGCAGTGGGTGGGCAAGCGCGTTCCGGTGCTGTTCGACTCGGTGCGCGCCCGCGCCGCGGCTTCGCGACCGGCAAGCGGAACGGTCGCGTTGCGGGTGGGCGGCGAGCCCGTCGACGCGCCGTCCGTGGCAGGGTGGCAGGCGATCGGCCGGACGGCAGGCGACCTGATCGTCGCGGTGCCGGTCGCGAGCGAGGAGGCCGGGCGCGCGATGTGCGGGAGCATTCGCGAGGTTGCGCTCGAGTCGGCCCAGGCGCTGCTGCTCACGGGCAAGAACGTCCAATAACTGTAGGCTTGGCCCCGCTCCCGTGGCGGGCGGTGGCCCCAGCGCTCCTGTGATTTCAGGCCTTTTCGCCTGAACGTCAGATTCACGAAAAAGCACCGGGTGACTTTCTTGCCAGCCGCACGGGGCGTGGCATGGTCTATGTCGAGTCGGTTGCCGCCAAGGCTGACGGCCGCAGACTCAATCGTTCCCAGCTCGTGGGTTGGTTTCCCCCTTCACCCCACGACGTTCCCTTTCCCGCTCAGCCTCAAGAAAGGTCTGTTGTCATGAAGACTGTTCTCTTCGTCGCGTCCGCCGCCGCTGCGGTCGCCGCCTCGGCCGACGCCGGCTTCCTCGGCTTCGTCGCCTCCGCTCGCAACGTCGGTGGCAACACCGTCATCGACATCTTCGCCGGCGTCTCGAACGCCAGCGACAAGTTCCTCAACGTCTACAACACCTCGTCCAACGGCGTGTTCGTCCAGAAGGCTGGCCTCGCCAACAAGACCTGGAAGCCCGACGCGGCTGGCTTCACGTCGACCCGCAACACGTCGGACGACAGCTTCATGACCGCCGGCACCTTCTCGGGCGGCTCGTACGCCGGCGAGTTCTACGCCTCGACGAACACCGTCGGCGACCCGAACTTCACCGGCACCTCGTGGAACGCGACCCCGGCCTCGGCCGCGGCGACCTCGATCCCGGCCCTCGCTGGCTGGTACACCGGCGACCCGACCTCGGTCGACAACAACTCTGAGTCGCTCGCGGGCCTCGTCGGCCGCGTGGACGGCACCGGCGCTTCCGCGGCCACCCGCGGCATCTGGGTTGCCCACCTCGTCGTCGCTGGCATCAACAAGGTGATCGGCGTCGACTTCACCTTCAGCGCCTTCGCCTCGATCAAGGACGGCGTCAACGGCTCCGTCTCGCAGGCCTCGAGCAACTTCGTCCCGGCTCCGGGTGCGATCGCCCTCATCGGCGTCGCTGGCCTGGCCGCCGGCCGCCGCCGCCGCGCCTGAAGCGCGTCGGTCTGACGGAGACCCTGCCCTGAAAGGGGCGCCAACTGGGTAACGAAACGCCGCCGTCCGAAAGGACGGCGGCGTTCTTCTTTTGCGTGGAGAGTAGGCCTGTCGCGAATGGAAACTGAACGTCCCGCAAACGACGGTCACCCCTTCGTGAGGGCACCGTGAGGCATTCGTGTGTTCGCTCCGCTGGTGAGGGTTGGTCGCCGGGGGTTTCGTGTTGGGGGTGCCGTAGCGGTTGGCTCCGGCAATCCGATCCTCCAGATTCACGAAAGGTCCCTGCCATGAAGATCGCCCTCCTCGCCGGTTCTGTCGCCGCCGCCTTCACCGCGTCCTCGTTCGCGGGCTTCGCCGGCTTCGTCGCCAACGTCCGCAACCTCGGCGGCAACACCGTCATCGACATCTTCGCCGCGA
>JAIYBS010000246.1 GCA_027488415.1 Planctomycetaceae bacterium
GCCTGGCCCGGGAGGTTGACCAGCACCAACGCGAGCACCACGGCGGAAAGCATCCCGAGCCGGGCGCGCCATGCCCGGAGGCCCGCCCGGATCGACTCGACCACGAGCCCGGGCAGGTCAGGATGACGGCGGTCGGGCGCGGGGGGCGGCATCGCACGGGAAGGCTACCCGCGGTCCGCGCTACGCTCCGCGCTCGCGACGACGTCGCACCCACACCATGGCCCTCCCACACCTGACCGACGAAGAAACCCGGACCTGGACCCGCGAGCGGAAGGACCGGTGGTGGCTCGAGAACGTCTACCGCGGGAACATGCCGCAGCTCACGCTCCGCTCCGCGCTGACCGGGTTCTTCCTCGGCGGCATCCTGAGCGCGACGAACCTCTACATCGGCGCCAAGACCGGCTGGACCCTCGGCGTCGGCGTGACGAGCGTGATCCTCTCGTTCGTGATCTTCCGCGCCCTCGCGCGCGTGCAGGTCTCGAAGGACATGACCATCCTCGAGAACAACGCGGTGCAGTCGATCGCGACCGCGGCCGGCTACATGACCGGACCCCTCATCAGCGCGCTGATGGCCTACATGTTCGTGACCAACACGACCATGGAATGGCACAAGATGCTGATCTGGAACGTGGTGGCGAGCATCCTCGGCGTGCTCGTGGCGTTCCCGATGAAGCGCCGCTTCATCAACGACGAGCAGCAGCCCTTCCCCGAGGGACGGGCCTGCGCCGTGGTGCTCGACTCCCTCTACCCGGACGCCCCGCAGGGCGGCACGAAGAACCTCGACGCCGCGGGCATGCCGGTCGAGGGAGCGAAGCGCGGACCGACCGACGGTGCCGTCGATGCGGGCGTCTTCAAGGCGAAGGCGCTGGCGTGGGCGGCCGGAATCGGCGCCTCGCTCCAGCTGATGGTGGCGGCCGGCTACATGGCGGTGCTCCAGATCTCGATCCTCGGCACGTCGAAGGCCAAGGACACCGTCGTGCACCTGATCCCCGAGCGCCTCGACCAGTGGATCTACAACCGCGGCTGGTCGCCGTCGCTCGCGGGGATCCGCCTCGACAAGCTGGGCATGATCATGGCGTTCGACCTGAGCATGTTCGGCGCGGGCGGCCTGATGGGCATGCGCATCGCCAACAGCCTGGTGATCGGCATGGCGGCGAACTTCCTGGTGCTCGCGCCCATGATGATCAACGCGGGCGAGATCCATCCGAAGAACTGGGCGCAGATCGTGCAGCCCGACGGCACGTACGACATGGCGCAGGCCGTGTTCGGCCGCGCGCACCTGACCAACAGCTGGTGCCTCTGGTGGGGCGTCGCGATGATGCTCACCGCGAGCATGCTCGGCCTCTTCGCGAAGCCGAAGGTGCTGATCTCCGCGTTCACGGGCCTGTTCGCCCGCAAGTCGGCGAACGAGGACTGCCTGCGGGGCATCGAGCTCCCGCTCAAGGTCAGCTTCATCGGGATCCCCGTCTTCAGCGCGCTCATCATCTGGCTGAACTACGAGTGGTTCGGCGTCGACCCGCTGCTCGGCGCGCTGTCGATCCCGCTGATCATCGTGCTGACGCTGATCGCGGCGAACGCGACGGCGCTGACCTCGACCACGCCGACCGGCTCGCTCTCGAAGATCACGCAGTTCACCTTCGGCGCGCTGCAGCCCACGAACCCGGGCACGAACCTCATGACGGCGGGCGTCACCACGGAGGTGGCCTCGAACGCGTCCAACCTGCTGATGGACATCAAGCCGGGCTACATGCTCGGCGCCAAGCCCCGGCAGCAGGCCTGGGGTCACTGCATCGGCATCCTCGCGGGCGCGCTCGCGTCGACGCCGCTCTTCTTCATCCTGTTCATGTCGAACAAGGCGCCGGACACGACGATCGAGGCGCACATCTCCGAGACCTGGGCCGTTCCCGGCGCGCTGCAGTGGGCGGCGATCTCGAAGGTGATCGAGGGCATGGGCAAGGCCGGCGGCGATGCGCCGCTCGTGCAGACCGTCGACGGCATCCGCAAGCTCTGGGGCGTGCTTCCCGTCTCCGCCGCGTGGGCGATGATGTGGGGCGCGCTGATCGCGATCGTCCTCGAGACGCTGCGCATCGCGTCCAAGGGGAAGTTCCCGCTGTCCGCGGTCGGCATCGGCCTCGGCGTCGTGCTGCCGCCCGAGTCGACGATCTTCATGTGGATCGGCGCCGCCTTCTTCACGGCGATGGAGCACCGCTACCTGCAGCGCGTCGGCGAGTTCGGCTGGCGGCTGTGGGTTGATTCCAAGGAGGCGGTCTGCGCCGGCCTGATCGCCGGCTGGGCGCTCCTCGGGATCGGAGACGGGCTGATCGCCGCGTTCCTGCCGTACCCGGAGGAGACCCCCACGGCGCAGGTCGCGCCCGCCGAGGTGCCCGCGGCGGCTCCGGCCGCTCCCGCAGCAACCGCACCCGCCGCCCCGGCGAACAAGTGACCACAGGAGGCACGCACCATGGCCAAGGCAGTCGTCGACCCGGGTGAGCTCCGCCGCTTCGCGCAGGACCTGAAGAAGTTCTCGATGGACCTGCAGCAGCAGACCGGCGCGCTCAACGCGCGCATGGCGACGCTCGCGCAGACCTGGCGCGACCAGGAGCAGGCGAAGTTCAGCGAGGAGTTCGAGGCCACCGTGCGCGTCCTGCAGAAGTTCAGCAAGGCGGCGGAGACCCACGTGCCCTACCTCCTGCGCAAGGCCGACGCGGCCGACGCCTACCTCAACCAGCGCTGACCATGGGCGACCAGGTCAAGGTCGCCGACGTCGACACGATCGAGCGGTTCCGCGCCGCGCTGGTCCAGGCCGCCGAGACGTTCGGCCTCGCGCTCGAGGAGGCGGAGGGCGACGTCGAGCGCACGATCGCCTGGCTCGAGTCGGAGCGCCCCGACACGTGGCGCAAGCGGATCCGCAAGGCGCAGGACGAGGTGGTCGCGTGCAAGGGCGCGCTGTACCGCAAGCAGGAGATCAAGGCGACGCCCGAGGCTCGACCGAGCGTGGTCGACGAGAAGAAGGCGCTCGACCGGGCGATCCGGAAGCTCGAGCACGCCGAGCAGAAGCTCCGGAACACCAAGAAGTGGTCGACCGAGCTGCCTCGGCAGATGGTGGTGTTCAAGGGCGCCCTCAGCGGGATGCACACCCTCCTCGAC
>JAIYBS010000110.1 GCA_027488415.1 Planctomycetaceae bacterium
GCCGCCGCGAGCGTCGCGACGGCGGTGGTCTTCGCGAGGCCCGGCACGCCCTCGATGAGCACGTGGCCGTTGCAGAGCAGGCCGATCAGGAGCCCGTCGAGCAGGTCGTGCTGCCCGACGATCACCCGGCCGAGTTCCTGCTTCAGGATCGCGAACGGCGGGTGCGCCGCCTTGACCTGCTGCTCGATCGCTCCGATGTCCTGCTGCGTGATGGTTGCCATGGGAATTCGTTCCTCGCGGGTGCGCCGCGCGCGGGTGGCGCACCCGTCAGTTGTTCGGGACGGAGAAGGATATTCGCTCACCAGCCGTAGGCATGGACGATCGCCTGCGTCCCCGAGCGGCCATGGCCGGCCTCCGCGAGAGCGGCGTAGGTGCGCTCCGCGGCGGCGGCCGTCGGCAGTTCGAGGCCCATCGACCGTGCCTCATCGAGGGCGATACGAAGGTCCTTGACGAAGTGTTCGATGAAGAAGCCGGGCGCGAAGTCGCCTTTCAGGACGCGGGGAGCCAGGTTGGCGAGCGACCAGCTCGCCGCGGCGCCGCCCCCGACCGATTCCAGAACGGTCGCCGGGTCGAGACCGGCCCGCTTGGCGTAGGCGAGGGCCTCCGCGAGTCCGAGCATCGTGCCCGCGATCAGCAGCTGGTTGACCATCTTCGTGTGCTGGCCCGCGCCGGGCGGGCCCTGGAGGACCATCGTCTTCCCGAGCCGCGCGAGGATTGGCTGGGCGCGTTCGAAGGCCTCGTGCGAGCCGCCGCACATGATGGAGAGCGTGGCGTTCCGGGCGCCGACGTCGCCGCCCGAGACGGGTGCGTCGAGCGCAGCGGCCCCCGCGGATGCGGCCGACGCCGCGATCCGGGCGGCCAGGGCAGGGCTGCTCGTCGTGAAGTCGATCAGCAGTCCCGGGCAGCGGCCGGCCGCCAGGATGCCGCGCGGGCCGTAGAACACCTCGTCGACGTCCGAGGGAAGCCCGACCATGGTGCAGGCGACGTCGGCCTGTGCGGCGGCATCGGCTGGCGAGGGTGCCCAGGTGGCACCGGCTTCGACGAGCGCGGCTGCGCGTTCACGAGTGCGGCTGTAGACCGTCAGGGGGTGGCCGGCGGCGAGCAGGTGCCCGGCCATGGACCGTCCCATGACGCCGGTTCCGATCCAGGCGATGTGAGGAAGCGACATTCCGGAAGCCTAGTTCGCCGGGCTCGGTACCGATAAGCGATAGAGCCTTCCCCCTTGCGGTTGGCGCGGGCTCGGCTACACTGCCCGACTCGGCGCAGCGAACCTGCGCGAGGAGATCACCCATGGCCAACCTCGCTCCCACCTCCACCGTTCACTTCACCGTCACTGCGATCCCGGCCGAGGCTCGCCGCAAGCAGACCATCCTCCGTCTGATGCGCATGAACTCGGGCGTGCAGGGTGCGCTGAACCGCCTGAAGCGCGAGCGCCTCCGCAGCGGCAACCGCCGCACCGCGCGCGCCGGCCGCATCTGGCTGGCCCGCGAGGAGTGCACCCGCGTGGTCTCCGTCGAGAAGGGCGCGAAGTTCACCCTCCGCATGACTCCGCAGATCCTCGCGGACGTCAAGAGCGTCGAGAAGTACCTCGACGCGAAGGTCGGCTGAGCTCGCCCGACATGGCGATCTTCTGGGCCTTGTGCGCGGGACTGGGACTTGCGGCCGCCTGCGGCCTGCGCGTGTTCCTCCCTCTCTTCGTCGCGGCGATCGCGGTCCGGGCGGACCTGCTCGCCGTCGGTGAGTCCTTCGAGTGGCTTGGCTCGAACGCCGCGATCGTCCTCTTCGGGACGGCGACGGTGGTCGAGGTCGTCGGGTTCCTCGTCCCGTGGGTCGACCACGCGCTTGACCTGCTCGCTGCGCCGCTCGCGGCCGTGGCGGGCGCGGTCCTCATGACCAGCCAGCTCCTGATGGCCGTCCCTGCCGGCGCCGAGGGCGTCGCGGAGCCGCTCCTGCATCCGGCGCTCGCGTGGTCGCTCGGCATCATCGTCGGTGCCACGACCGCGTCCGGCGTCGAGGCTGCCTCGATCGCGGGGCGGCTCTCGAGCTCGGTGCTGACGATCGGCTGGCTCAATCCGATCTACGGAATGGTGGAGACCGGGCTTTCGCTCGTCGTCACGCTGATGGCGGTGTGGGTGCCGATCGTCGCCGGCATCCTCGTGCTGCTGTTCCTGCCCGTGCTGCTGATCGCCGTCTGGCGAATCCTGGCGTGGCGCTCCAAGCAGCGCCGTGCGCACGAGGAGAAGCTGAAGAATGCGCGCGAGCGCATCGCCTACGCGATGAGCCATCACCAGGAGCGCTCGGGCGCGGTTCCGCACTCGGGCCCCTCGGATGCGGGCGGGCCCGGGGCCAATGGCTGACTTCGACTCGCTCTGCCGCGACTTCTGCGTCAACCAGAAGCTCGCGCTGAAGATGGACCTCCCGGCCGCGCGCGAGCCGGTGCTCGACCTGTTCGGCCGCCTCCGGAAGGACCTCCCGCGCCTGGCGAGCCTGCAGCGCTATCCCGACGGCGAGGTCGCGCTCGAGTCCGGCGAGGACGAGCGTGACTTCCTCTGGGTCGCGATGCGCCAGCTGTCCCTGAAGAGCGGCTGGGTGAACCCCTCCACGCTCGAGGAGGCGTATCGCATGCACCGCACGGTGCTCGAGGTCGCGCCGTACTTCCTCTCGATCAGCCCGCTCGACGTGGACCACCTCGAGCTGGTCTACGCGTTCGACTTCGAGTGCGACGGGAACCGCGACGAGGTCGTGCTCGACGCGCTGCTCGGCGGTTCGCCGCTCGGCGATTTCGCGGACGCCTCGACGGACACGATCCTCGATTCCCAGCCGTTCATCGCGCTCGCCCTCGCGGACGCGCCGGACATGCACGTCTACGTCGAGGTGAAGACCCGCCTGCCGCGCGGCGAGACCGCTGTGACCCGCGAGGGCGGCGAGCCGCTGAGCGTCCTCCTCACCGTGCGGCGAACCGGACCGGTGCGCGCGCTTGCCGACCTGCCGACGATCCTCGCCGCGCTGAGCGGCCACGGCGAGCGGCTGGTCGAGCAGCGTCTGATTCCGCGCGTGCTCATGCCGCTGCGGGACCGAATCGTTCGCGGGTGATGGAAAACATGCCGGGGCCCCGGCACACTTCCGTCAACTTGCGCGCGCAGCCGATCCCCGCGGTGACCACGCAACCGAAATCCACGCCGGGCGCCCCGCGGC
>JAIYBS010000239.1 GCA_027488415.1 Planctomycetaceae bacterium
CGAGCGCCCTGCCCCGCGACCGCTTCGTCTTCCATTGCTTCACCGAGACTCCGGACGACGCGCGCGCGGTGCTCGACTTCGGCGCGTGGATCAGCTTCACCGGCGTGGTCACCTTCAAGGGCGCGCCCGGCGTCGCGGAGGCCGCGCGGCTCGTTCCCGACGACCGAATCATGTGTGAGACGGACGCGCCGTTCCTCTCGCCCGAGCCCGTGCGGTCACGACGGCCATGCGAGCCGGGGTTCGTGATGCACACGGGCCGGCACCTGGCGCAGCTGCGCGGCGTGCCGTTCGAGGACTTCGAGCGCACCGTCGACGCGAACGCGCGCCGGTTCTTCGGCCTTCCGGAAGGCACCGGACGCTAGCCTGTCCCCGCGACGATGCCGCTCGACCAGGACCATCACGGCGAGAAGGAGACCAGCGGCTTCATGTCGCTCGGCGGCCACCTCGACGAGCTGCGGTCGAGGCTGATCAAGGCGTCCATCGTGCCGGTGGCGCTCGCGCTCGCGGTGTTCATGAACGCCTCGTACGTGCGCGCGTTCCTCGTGCGGCCGCTCGTGCAGGCGCTCGAGGCGACGGGGCAGCCGACCAACCTGCAGGTCCTCAGCCCGACCGAGACCATCATGGTCGACCTGCAGATCTCCATCTGGGCCGCGGTCGTGGTATCGCTGCCGTGGATCCTGTGGCAGGTGTGGCTCTTCGTGTCGCCGGGCCTCTACGCGCACGAGCGCCGGTACGCGCGGTTCCTCGTGCCGCTGTCGGCGCTCCTCGTCGCGCTCGGGCTCTCGGGGCTGTACCTGACGATGCCCTACATGATGGAGATGATGATCGGCTTCGGCGTCGAGCCGCCGCGGACGGTCGCCGCGCCCGAGCCCACGGCCGCGGACGCCGCCGCGCCGCGCATCGAGGTGCGCGACGCGGACCCGCCGAGCGCCGCGCCCGGCCAGGTGTGGATGCTGAAGGGCGACGCGCAGCTCTACGTCGCCGTCGACGCGGGCCGCGGCGACGGCGCGCTCGAGGTGCGCACGATCGCGACCCGGACCACCGGCGCCCTCTCGCAGCAGTACCGGCTGCAGGAGTACGTCGACTTCCTGATCTTCTTCGCCGTCGCGATCGCGATCGCCTTCCAGATGCCGGTGGCGGTGCTGCTGCTCGGCTGGATCGGCATCCTCGACACGCGATTCCTCCGCAAGTACAGGCGCTACGCGATCTTCGCGTGCGCGATCATCGCGGCGGTGGTGACGCCGACCGTGGACGTCGTCTCGATGCTCGCGCTGATGGTGCCGCTCTACCTGCTCTACGAGCTCGGCATCCTGCTGCTCACCGTCGCGCCGTCGCAGGCGGTCGCCGAGGGCGGCGTGGTGTGCAACGCGCTCGGCACGCTCGTGGGACGCCCGAAGTACCGGTCGCGGCGCACCGATGGCGCCGAGGGCGACGAGTGAGGCGCACGCGCCGGCGGGGCGCGGTCGCGGTGCGGCTCGCGGGGCCCGAGGCGGTTCGGCGCGGCGCGCGCGCGGTCGACGTCGGCATGATGCTCCGCGCGATGACGCTCGCGCGCCACGCGGCGCGGCGGGGCGAGGTGCCGGTCGGCGCGGTCGTGTACCGCGGCCGCGAGGTCGTCTGCGAGCACGCAAACGACCGCGAGGCCACGGGCGACCCGACGGGGCACGCCGAGCTGGTCGCGATGCGCGAGGCGGGCAGGATGCGGGGCGCGTGGCGCCTGACCGACTGCTCGCTCGCGGTCACGCTCGAGCCCTGCGCGATGTGCGCGGGCGCGATCGTCAACGCGCGCATCGGCCGCGTGTTCTTCGGCGCGCACGACCCCAAGGCCGGCGCGTGCGGCAGCCTGTGGACCATCCCCGCGGACGGACGGCTCAACCACCGACCGCCGATCGTGGCCGGGATCCTCGCGCGCGCATGCGGTCGGCAGCTGACCGCGTTCTTCGCGGAGCGGCGGCGCGCGGCGCGCAGGCAGGGGACGGCGGCGGGCTAGGCAGGCAGCGCGGCGGAAGCATCGACCAGGCCGTCGCCGAGCGCCTCGCGGAGCGCGACGGTCGCATAGGCGCCCGCGGGAAGGTCGAACGACACCCGCACGTAGGTGCCGTGGTCGTCGAATCCGGCCTCGATCTCGGGGTTCGAGAGCCGGATCCGGAACGGACGTCGGTCCCCGGACGGGCGGCGCCCGGGCGCGTCGAAGCGCGCGGGATCCACGCCCATCGCGGCGATCGCGGCGCGCTCGCGCTCGAGCACCGCGCCGGAGGGACGCATCGCGTCGTGGCCCGGCAGCGGGCCCGTGGCGGAGATCTCGAAGCGCGCGGCGCGCGCGGCGAGCGACTCCTCGCCCTCCGCGGCGAACGCGGCGTCGTCCGCGAGGAACTTCGCGCCGTTCGCCTGCTTGCTCACGACGTCGCCGGGCTCGATCGCGCCGAGCGTCCCGGCCGCGAGCCGAGCGTCGAGCAGCGCGTTGAACACCGCGGACTGCCACGCGTCGCCCCAGAGCTCGAGGATCTCGCGGCGGATTCCGCGCACCGCGGAGCGCGCGTCGGCGCCGCGGTGCAGCGCGCGCGTCGCGGCGTACTCGGCGTCGAGGCCGCGCGGCCAGAGGCGGAGCGCCTCGGCGTAGTTGCCCGCGTCGACGGCCTCGCGCGCGGGGCGCTCGCTCTCGGGGAACGGCGACCCGCGGGTCGAGAGGAGCTCGCCGCGCAGCTCCTCGTGGCGGCCCGCCAGCTGCAGCGCGCCGAGCACGTGCCCGTTCGCGCGCATGCCGAAGCGCTGCGGCCCGAAGTGGTTCGGGACGCCGAGGCGCTCCATCGCGCCGATCGCGCGCCAGATCGCGGGCGCGCGGACCGGCTCGATGCCGCGGATGCGGATCGAGAAGCGGTTGCCGGCGAGGTGCCCGCGGCGCAGCTTGTTCGCGTGCCAGGTGACCCACAGCACCTGCACGCGCGGGTCCTCGATCGCCCGCAGCTGCGGCTTGCGCGGCAGGTGCACGCTCACCGTCTGGCTCGTCACGGCGACGCGGTCCTTCATGCCGGCCGTGCCGATCGCCTCGGGCCCGACCTCGAAGTGCGCGCAGAGCATGTCGACCATCTCGTGGTGCGACATGCCCTCCTTGACGATGCGGAGGTACAGGTGCTCGCCCTCGCCGCAGGGGTCGTAGAGCTGCAGCTCCTCGACGAGGAAGTCGCCCGGCCGCTCCTTGATCCGCGCACCCGCCACCGGCTGCGCGTCGACGAGCCGCCGCGCCGGCAGGGGCGACGGCAGCGCGAGCGCAGGCGCGCGCACGCGCGGGTCCGCGGCGGGCGCGGTCACTCCTCGTCCTCGTCGGGCTCGATCGGCGGCGGCGGCTCAACGCCCGCGTCGGCGGATGCCGCGTCGAGCACGTGCTCCTCGACCAGGATCGGCACGCCGTCCGCCACGCCGAGCGCGATCGCGTCGGACGGGCGCGAGTCGACCTCGACGGTCTCGCCGTCGCGCTCGATCACGAGCTTCGCGAAGAACGTGCCGCCCTCGATGTCGTGGATGCGGATCTCGCGCAGCGTGCCGCCGAGCGCGCGGATGACCTCGGCGAGCAGGTCGTGCGTCTGGGGCCTCGGGATCTGCACGCCCTTGATGCGGCGGTCGATCGCGAACGCCTCGGGGAGGCCGATCACGATCGGGAACTTCCGCTCGCCGCCCGTCTCCGAGAGCTCGATCACCTGCATGTCCGTCATCTCGCGGATCAGGATGCGGGAGAGGTGCATCGGGACGAACATGACCTGATTGTAGGAGCGCCCAAGGCCGGTGACGCGGGGCGGCGACGCGCGTCGCCCGGCACCGCGGGCCCGCGTCAGCTCCGCTCGGCGTGGCGGAACAGCTCGACGAGCTGCGCCGCGTCCTCGGCCGCGTACACCTGCTCGCGGAATCCGGGGTTCGTCATCAGCCGCGAGATGCGGCCGAGCGCCTGGATGTGGTCGCTGGTGCGCTCCGGGGGCGACACGAGCAGCACGACGAGCTTGACGGGCTTGCGGTCGATCGAGTCGTACTCGATCGGCTGCGCCAGCCGGCCGACCGCGAGGCACAGGCCGTGCGCCGACGGGGTCTTGCCGTGCGGGATCGCGAGTCCCTCGCCGATGCCGGTGGATCGCTGCTGCTCGCGCTCCCAGACCGCCTTCTTGACGGCGGCGGCGTCGGACACGCGGCCCTTCGCGGCCATCGCGTCGACGAGCCCGTCGATGGCCTCGCGCTTGGTCGAGGCAGCGAGCGGCACGACCACGCACTGCGGGTCGAGGAGTTCGGTGACGGTCATCGGCGCGGGCATTCGGAACTCCGGGTGGCTTCCAAAAGGCGAATCGCGGAATGGTACCAATGCCCGCCGCCCGCAAGGGCGCAGTCACGTCCCCGAGCGGCCCCGCCGCCGTCAAGATGGCGTCAAGAGCGCCCCGAAACTGCCGTCCGAGTACCGGGAATCCGGTTCGCCGGGCATGCCGCGCGGCTCGCGGGCCTCGACGCGCGCCACCCGGCGCCCGAGACGCCCCGCCGCCCAGTCGGCCTGCTGCTGGTTCTCGAGCGACTCGAGACTGCAGGTCGAGTACAGCACCGCGCCCTCGGGCGCGAGGAACAGCCGGTGCTCCTCGACGATCTGCCGCTGCAGGCGGATCACCGAGTCGAGGCGCGCGCGGTTGAACCGGTACTTCGCCTCCGGCCGCCGCGGCAGCACGCCCGAGTTCGAGCACGGCACGTCGAGCACCAGCAGGTCGACGCGGCCCACGACGCGGCGGAGACCCTCCGGCGTCGTGACCTTCACGCGCGGGTGCTCGGCGAACGCGAGCGCGAGCGAGCGCAGGCGGTTGCCGTCGACGTCGGTGGCGACGATCTCCGCGTCGGGGTGCAGCTCGGCGAGCTGCCTCGTCTTGGTGCCGCGACCGGCGCAGGCATCGAGGATGAGCCGCGGCCGCAGCGTGTCGGCGAGGCGCATCGGCTGCGCGCTCGCCGCGTCCTGTACGCGCGCCGACGGGTGCGCCGCGAGCAGCGCGACCAGGTCGCGGTGCTCGCCGGCCCACGTGAAGAAACCGGGCTCGTCGTGCGGCACGAGGCTCGCCGCGAACGGCGCGCCCGGCGCGGAGGCCGACGAGGGAAGCCCCGCGATGGTGGTCGGCGCCGGGCGGAGCGCATGCAGCGCGCGCTCGAACGCGCGGTCGCGGCCGGCGGTGTTGATCCAGTGGAGCAGCAGGTCCTCGCCGAGGCTCACCTGCTCCGCGACGCGCTGCACGTGGTCGCCGGAGAACACCTCGCGCGTCAGCCGCATCACGCGTCCGTCGCCGAGCGGCACGAGGTCGCGGCGGTTCCGCCAGGATGCGGGCGCTGCGTCCGCGCCGTCGACGACCTCGCCGCGCAGCGCGATCATCTTGCGGAGCACCGCGTTGACGAACCCCGACGCGCCGCGCTGCCCCTTGCCCTTCGTCCACTCGACGGTGTCGTCGACCACGGCGTGGTCGGCGATGTTCCCGAAGAGGAAGAGCTGCGCGCCGGCCGCCAGGAGCGCAGCCTGCACGCGCGAGTCGACGTTCTCCCACCGGCGGTCGACGCACGCGCGCGCGATCGCGGCGAGCGTCATCCAGCGGTGCGCGACGGTGTGCTCGATCGCGCGCGCGAGGGACGCGTCGCGGGCGTCGAGCGGCACGCCTGCCGCGGCGGGCGCGCCGCCCTGGTCGACGAACTCGAGATCCGGAAAGCGACCCGCCTGCCGCGCGAGGCGGTCAAGGGCCGCGACGCGGGCAGGCGAGGGTGCGCTCATTCTGGTGTGCTCGGTCAAGCGTGCGCCGTTCGGGCCATCGCCGGGATCAGGACATCGCCAGGATCAGGCCATCGCCAGATGGCGCTTGGCGCGGGTGGCCTTGGCGGGCTTCGCGGCCTTGGCCGACTTCGCGACGGGCTTCGGCTCGATCGCGGCGGAGCCGCCCGCGTTGCCGCCCTTCAGGAGGCCGGCCTTCTCGGCGGCCTTGCGCAGGAGGGTCGCCTTGTCGGTGGCCTCCCACGTGAAGGTGCCCGGGCCGCACTCGCCGCACTTGCGGCCGAAGTGGCCGTGCGTGGCAGTCGCCTTGTAGATCGGCTTGCGCAGGCCCAGCGAGGCGATGATGCCGCGCGGCGTCAGCTCGAAGTGCTTCTGCACCTGCTCGGCGAGCCACGAGTCCGGCACGATGCCCGTGCCCTGGGTGTCGACGAGCACGCTGGTCGGGTTCGCGACGCCGATCGCGTAGCTCAGCTGCACCTCGCACACCTCGGCGAGGCCGGCGGCGACGATGTTCTTCGCGATGTAGCGGCACATGTACGCGGCGCTGCGGTCGACCTTGGTCGGGTCCTTGCCGCTGAACGCGCCGCCGCCGTGACGGCCGCGGCCGCCGTAGGTGTCGACGATGATCTTGCGCCCCGTGAGGCCGCAGTCGCCGTGCGGGCCGCCGATCTCGAACTGGCCGGTCGGGTTGACGTGCACGGTGATCTTGTCGTTCCACCACTTGCCGAGCACGGGCTTGATGACGTGCTTGACGATCTCGGCCTTCAGCTTCTTCTGTCCGGCGGCGCCGTTCCACATCGGATCGTGCTGCGTGGAGAGGACGACCGTGTCGATGCGGGTCGGCTTCAGGCCGACGTACTCGACGGTGACCTGGCTCTTCGCGTCGGGGCGGAGGCCCTTGATGGTGCCCTTCTCGCGCACCTGCGCCTGGCGCTTCACGAGCTCGTGCGAGAGCGCGATCGGGAGCGGCATCAGCTCCGGGGTCTCCTTGCACGCGAAGCCGAACATCATGCCCTGGTCGCCCGCGCCCTCGCGGTCGACGCCCATGGCGATGTCCTGGCTCTGCTTGCCGAGCACGACGCTGACGCCGCAGCTCTTCCAGTCGAAGCCCTTCGCGGCGTCGTCGTAGCCGGCCTGCTTGACCGCGGCGCGGACGATGTCCGGGACGTTGACGACGGCGTTGGTGGTGACCTCGCCCGCGACCACGGCGAGGCCGGTGGTCACGAGGGTCTCGCACGCCACGCGGCTCTTCGGGTCCTGCGCGAGCATCGCGTCGAGGACGGCGTCGCTGATCTGGTCGGCCAGCTTGTCGGGGTGACCCATCGAGACGGATTCGCTGGTGAACAGGTAGCGCTTGTCGGACATGCGAGGCTCCAGGGAGGTTCTTGGGGTTCGATCCGCCCATCCGGATGCCCGGATGGAGGACGCGCCATGCTATCGGTCGCAGGAACCCCACGCAATTCACGCCGAAATCGGTGGCATCCCGCGCGGGGGAACCTACCGTTGGAAGGTCCCGAAATTGTCCGACCGCCGACCCGGCGGGCGGCGTATGGGTTCCTGAAGCAGATGCAGCCAACGCCCGCATTCGTCGTCGCCACGATCGCCTGCCTGACGGCCTCCGCCGCCTGGGCCGGTCGTGTCGCGCCCGCCGCGCAGGCACCGGACGCGGCGGTGCTCCCCGCGGCCGCGGGCCCGGACGAGCTCGGCGGCTGGCAGAGCGACCGGGTGCTCGTGAAGCTCGCGCCCGGCATGCGCGTCGCGCGCGCGAAGGACGGCAGGATCGTCGCGACGCTCGGCGACGGCACGCGCAGCGCCGAGATCGGGCGCGCGCTCGCGGACGCGGGCGCCACGAACGCGACGCGCGCATCGACGGTCGGCGCCGCGGACGCGGTCCGCGCCGCCGCGATCGGGCTCGATCGCTGGTTCGAGGTGACCCTTCCGCGCGGGAGCGACGTCCCCGCCGTCGCGGCGCGCCTGCGTGCGCTGCCCGGCATCGAGGTCGCGGAGACCGTCGGCATCGGCGGCATCGCCGCGGACGCGCCCGCCCCGAACGACCCCGCGTACCCCGTGCAGTGGGGGCTCGAGAACACCGGCCAGCGCGTGAACAACGTCACGGGCATGCCGGGCGCCGACGTGCGCGCGCGCGCCGCATGGCACGTGACGACCGGCTCCGCCGACACCGTGATCGCGATCCTCGACAGCGGCGTCGACCCGCACCAGGAGTTCGCGGCGCGCATGCTGCCCGGCTGGAACGTCCCGGCCGCGAACACCGACACCGCCGACCAGTGCGGGAGCCACGGCACCCACTGCGCCGGCATCGCGGCGGCGGGCGGCAACGACGGCACGGTCATCGCCGGCATGGACTGGCGCGCGCGGATCCTGCCGGTGACGGTGCTCTCGGGCTGCACGGGCTCGACCGCCTGGCTCGCGGACGGACTCGTGTGGGCGTCCGACCGGGGAGCGGACATCATGAACCTCAGCCTGCAGTACTCGGTCGAGACGCAGTACCTGCGCGACGCGGTGGCGTACGCGATCCAGGGCGGCGCGACCGTCGTCGCGGCCGCGGGCAACACCGGCGCGAACGGCGTCGCGGTCCCCGCGCGCTGGCCCGAGGTGCTCGCGGTCGGCTCGCTCACGTCGCTCGACGCGCCGGCCGGCAGCACCGCCGTCGGCCCGCAGGTCGACGTCGCGGCGCCCGGCGTCACGATCTACTCGACGGTGGGCACGACGCAGGCGGACTTCAAGAGCGGCACGAGCATGGCCGCGCCGCACGTGACCGGCACGCTCTCGCTGATGCGAGCGATCGCGCCCGGGCTCACGGCCGCGCAGCGCGAGCAGCTCCTCGTGCTGTCGTGCGCCGACGTGTCGAACGCGGGCTTCGACGACCGCACCGGCTGGGGGCGCATCAATGCCG
>JAIYBS010000302.1 GCA_027488415.1 Planctomycetaceae bacterium
GCGGCAGCGGCGCGTCGGCGCTCACCGGCGACGCGGCCACCGAGCGCGGGCTGTCGCAGTGGGGCGTGTTCCTCGCGCGTTGAGGCACGTACACTCGCGCGCATGAGCGAGGCGAAGGCACACGCGTTCCCGGGCAAGGAGATCGTCCACGCCGCCCTGCACCCAACGGAGGTCACTCGGCGCATCGCGCGCATCGCGATGCTCGGGTACCGCCGATCGATCGTCGACGACGTCCCCGCGATGGCCTCGGCGCTGGCCTACAAGACGCTGCTCGGGCTGATCCCGATCCTCGTGGTCGTGACCCTCGTGGCGAAGACGCTGATGGGCGCGCAGTTCGCGCCGTTCGTCGCCGGATTCATCGGGTCGCTCGGCCTCGACGCGATGCAGATCGTGCCGCCGGCGGACGCGGCGTCGGGCGCGCCGGGTCCCGTGGCGCTCGGCTCGTGGGTCGAGACGCTCGTGAAGCAGGCCTCGGAGATCGACCTGAGCGCGCTCGGCCTGGTCGGCGTGAGCGTCACCGTCGCGAGCGCGATCTGGCTGATGACGAGCATCGAGCTCAGCTTCAACCGCGTGTATCGGTCGCGCCAGGGACGGCCCTGGGCGAAGCGCGTGATCCTCTACTGGTTCGTGCTGACGGCGAGCCCGCTCCTCATCGCGGCGATCCCGATCCTGTCGGCGGTGCTGCACCGCGCGACCGAGACGCCGGGCATCGGGTGGCTGTTCGCGCTCCTGGGCACCGCGTGGAACGTCGCCGTGCTCTGGGCGCTCCTCCTGATGATCTACCTGATCGTTCCCGCGGGCAAGGTGCGCGCGCAGAGCGCCGCGATCGGCGCGCTCGCGGCGAGCGTCACGATCATCGCACTCAAGGGCCTGCTCGCGGCATACTTCGCGCACGCCTTCGGCATGAGCCGCCTGTACGGGTCGCTCGGTCTCGTGCCGGTCTTCATGTTCTGGATGTGGGTCGTGTGGATGGCGGTGCTCGGCGGCCTCGAGGTGAGCGCGATCGCGCAGACCGTCCGCGTGCGCGGGCTCGACGCGGGCACGGGCGCGGACGACGACGCGGCGGCCGACCCGATGCTCGTGGTCGCCGCGATGGAGTGCGCCGCCGCGGCGTGGCGCGAGGGCCGCAAGGTCACCCGCGACACCGTCGCCGTCGACCTGCGCATCGACGACCGGCTCGCGGGCGACCTCCTCGAGGAGCTCGTCCGCAACGGCTTCCTGCTGCATACCGAGGACGACGCGTACGCGCCCGCCCGCCCGCCGGCGACGATCCGCGCCGACGAGGTGCTGCGCGCGGCGTTCGCGCACTGCGCAGGCGAGGAGGGGATCGAGCGATCCGAGATCGCCCTGGCCCTGCGCTCCTCGCAGCTCGAGCGGGCGAAGGCGTTCCCGCTCGGCCCGGGAACGGATGCGGGACGGTCCGACGCAGCCCGGTAGACTTCCCGGATGTCGATGAAGGACGCGCCGCAGGACTTCGTGGAGTTCACCCACCCGGGAGGGCATCTCCTGGCGAAGGTGGTCGTGCCGAGCGTCGGCCAGAACGAGGCCCCGGTCATCCGCGAGCAGATCGTCTCCCGGCTCGGCGAGGCCGCGAAGGGCAAGTCGCTGATCATCGACCTCTCGCAGGTCTCGCTCGTCTCGAGCCTCGGGCTCGGCACGTTCGTCGACCTGCGCAACAACGCCGAGAAGGCCGGGCTCCGCCCCGTGGTCTACGGCCTGAACCGACACCTGCTCGACCTCTTCCGCCTGATGAAGATCGAACGGCTCTTCACGATGCTGAGGTCGCCGAACGAGCTCGACGAGCTCACCGCGAGCTGACGCCATGAAGCACCCCTGCCGCCGCACCCTGCCGCTCGCCGCCCTTGCGCTCGCCGCCTGCGCCCTGCCCGGCTGCTACCGCCACGTGGTGGGGGCCAAGGGCCCCGGCGCGGAGAACTACGAGGTCCACGAGGCAAGCATCGGCGAGGACGAGAGCGTCTGGAGCTCGCCCCGGCCGAGGATCAAGGAGCCCAACCGGGCCGTGGGAACCTCCGGCAGCGCCATCGGGACCACCCGCCCGGCGGCCATCGAGGACTGACCCCCGCGGGGGTTGCCGACCGCCTATCATTTCCGTTCCATGGGCATCGAAACCGCACTTCCCGTCGACAGCGTCCTCACCACGCAGCTCCAGCGCGTCGTCAACTGGGCGCGCCGATCGAGCGTCTGGCCGATGCCCTTCGCGACCGCCTGCTGCGGCATCGAGCTGATGGCGACGGCGTGCAGCCGGTACGACCTGGCCCGCTTCGGCGCCGAGGTCATGCGCTTCAGCCCCCGCCAGTGCGACCTGATGATCGTCGCGGGCCGCGTGAGCGTGAAGACGCTCCCCGTCCTGCAGCGCATCTACATGCAGATGGCCGAGCCCAAGTGGGTGATCTCGATGGGCGCCTGCGCGAGCACCGGCGGCGTGTTCGACACGTACGCGGTCGTGCAGGGCGTCGACCAGTACATCCCGGTCGACGTCTACATCCCGGGCTGCCCGCCTCGCCCCGAGATGCTCATCGAGGGCATCATGGCGATCCAGAAGGTCATCGACAACGACCAGCTGCCGCGCGACCCCACCGGGAAGCGCCTGCCGCTCCAGATCGCGCTCGAGCCGAACTACCGCCCGCGCGTGCAGCCCGCGCCGGTGACGATCGGCGCCACGCGCGGCTGATCGCGCACTCGGCGCGACCCGCGCTCATCTCGCCTTCATCCCGTCCTCACCCCGCTTTGGCGACCGGCCCCTCGCCGCCGAGGCGGGAGCGCAGACGCACCATGAGCGACGACCAGCGCTGCCGGAGCGCCTGCTCCGAGATCCCGGTTGCCGCCGAGATGTCGCGCCACTTCCGCCCGCGCAGGCGCAGCTGGATGATCTCCGCGTCC
>JAIYBS010000076.1 GCA_027488415.1 Planctomycetaceae bacterium
GCGCATCAAGGTCGAGGACGAAGTCGGTGGCCACGGCGAGTCTCCAGGGGGTCAGAGGCAGGGAGATCTCCGGATGATAACGCTCGCTGAACATGTCGCGCGCGTCAAAAATGGCGTTTCCGGAACGCCAAAGGCGGTATTTCGGGCATTGGCCCTCCGGACCGGCCCGGTTCGGGGTAGTCTTTCGAAACCCGAACGACATCCCGCCGCCCGGCGGCGGGTTCACAGACGACCACTTCCAGAGGAGGCAGATCACATGGATGCATACGAGCGCATGAAGAAGCTGATCGCGGAGTGCGACGAGGACGTGAAGAAGGCGATCGGTGGCAACAAGGCCGCCGGAACGCGCGTCCGCAAGACGATGCAGGAGATCAAGGAGTGCGCCCAGTCCGTCCGGCAGGCCGTCCTGAACCTGCGCGAGGCCGAGGGCGGCCAGGGCGAGTAAGCCCTCGGCTCCAGCCAACGACACGCTCACTGACGCGCCCTCCGGGGCGCGTCAGTCGTTTTTCCGGACCTGCTTCGCGAGCGCGAGGATGTCCTTGAAGCGGACGTCGGCCGCGTCGCCGACGAGCTCGTACATCGCGCCGAGCGTGCCGGTCGGCAGCGACCCCGCCCGTTCCATGCGGCGGAACGCGGGCTCCACCTGGTCCGCCTGCCCTGCGGAGATGGCGTCCGTCGCGTGGAAGACGGTCCAGCCCGCCGCGACGAGGTCGAGCACCGACTGCAGCACGCACACGTGGGCCTCGACCCCGCAGACGAGCACCGCGGGTCGGCGGTGCGTCCGCAGCGCCTCGCGAACCCCGGGCACGAGCGCGCTGAAGCGGGTCTTCTCGACGACGTGGGCGGTCACCGGCAGGGCCTCCCGCACGACGGGCACGGTGTGGCCGAGGCCGCGCACGTACTGCTCGGTGCAGATCACGGGCATGCCGAGCACGCCCGCGGCGCGGGCGAGCAGCGCGGAATTCGCCGCGACCCGCTCGGCGGCGGCGATCGTCGGCATGAGGCGCTCCTGGATGTCGACCACGAGCAGGGCGGTGGATTCGGGGCGGAGCCTCGGGAGCGCCATCGTTCAGACCTCCAGGACGGGTTCGTCGCGCAGCGCCGCGGCGTGCCGGGTTCGGATCGGGTCGACCACGTCGGCGATGAATAGGTCCACCTGCTCGGGAGCGCGGCCGACGAAGTTCGACGGCTCGGTCGCCCGCGCGAAGTCGACGCCCGCGAACATCGGGTCGGCGCGCAGCCGGTCGAGCAGGTCGTTCGGCAGGCCGTGGTCCTTGACTCGCCGGCCGGCCTCGAGGCTGTGCAGGCGGATCGCCTCGTGCGCCTCCTGGCGATCGACGCCGCGCGCAGCGGCGGCCAGCAGGATGTCCTCGCTCGCCATGAACGGCAGCTCCGCCTCGAGGTGGGCCCGGATCACTGCGGGGTGCACGACGAGCCCGCCGAGGACGTTCGCGAGGATGTCGAGCGCGCCGTCGAGCGCGAGGAACGCCTCGGGCAGCGAGAGCCGGCGGTTCGAGCTGTCGTCGAGCGTGCGCTCGAACCACTGCGTCGCCGCGGTGTCGAGCGCGTTGCCGGAGAGGTTCATCACGAAGCGCGCGAGCCCGGTCGCGCGCTCGCAGCGCATCGGGTTGCGCTTGTAGGCCATCGCGCTGGAGCCGATCTGCTCGGCCTCGAAGGGCTCCTCGACTTCCTTGAGGTTCGCAAGGAGCCGGAGGTCGTTGCAGCACTTGTGCACGGCGGCCGCCGCCACCGCGAGCGAGGAGAGCACCTGCGCGTCGACGAGGCGCGGGTAGGTCTGGCCGCACACGGCCCACGTGCGCCCGGCCGGCCAGCCGAGCGCGGCGACGAAGCGGCGCTCGAGGTCGTCGACCTTGGACGCGTCGCCGCCGAGGAGCCCGAGGTACGAGGCCTGCGTGCCGGTCGCGCCGCGGAGCCCGCGCAGCCGCAGTCCGTCGAGGCGCAGCTCCACCTCGGAGAGGGCGATGGCGAGGTCCTGCGCCCAGAGCGTCGCGCGCTTTCCGACCGTCGTCGGCTGCGCGGGCTGGTAGTGCGTGTAGCCGAGCGTGGGGAGCGCGCGGTGCGCCGCGGCGAAGGCGGCCGCGCGGTCGATGGCGCGCGCGAGCTTCCCGGCGACGATCGCGAGCGCGTCGCGGAGGATCAGCGTGTCGGCGTTGCAGACGACGTCCTGGCTCGTGGCGCCGAGGTGGATGATCGCGCGCGCGCCGGGGGCCGCGTCGCCGTAGGCATGCACGTGCGCCATGACGTCGTGCCGCAGGCGCCGCTCGTGCGCCGCGGCCGCGGTGAAGTCGATGTCGTCAAGGTGCGCGCGCAGCTCGGTCACCTGCGCCGCGGTCACCGGCAGGCCGATCGCGTGCTGCGACTCGGCGAGGGCAAGCCAGATCCGCCGCCAGGTGGAGTGCTTTCGCTGCGCGCTCCACGCGCGGCGCATGGCGGCGCTTGCGTTGCGGGTCTCGAGCGGGGACTGGTAGCCGTCGTGAGGGGCGGGGGACACGCCGGGATGGTAAGGAAATCGCCCCGGCGGCAGGAGGCTCACCGCTTCTTCGAGCCCAGTCGGTTCTCGGTGCCCGCAAGCAGCCGCTCGATGTTGCCCTTGTGCTTCAGGACCACGAGCAGCGCGACCGCGGAGGTGACCGCGATGGCCGGCATCGCGTGCGCCACCGGCAGCTCGCCGTCGGGCGTGCCTTCGCCCGTGCGGACGATTGCCGCGGCCGCCACGGTGAGGGGGATCGAGACCGCGGCCGCGATGCTCGCGACGCTCATGTAACGCGTGGCCGCCAGCAGCACCGCCCACAGGCCGATCGCGACGAGGAGCGGTCCGGTGAGCACCGGATACACCGCCAGCATCGCGCCGCTGCCCGTCGCGACGCCCTTGCCGCCCTTGAAGCCGACGAACGGGCTGAACATGTGGCCGAGCACGGCCGTGATCGGGAGCATCAGCCACCACCACATGTCCGCGCGCGCGACCTCGTCGGCCGGCTTGCCCAGGATCCCGGCGACCGAGCCCGCCGCGAGGACGGGCGCCGCGCCCTTCACGGCGTCGAGCAGGTAGACGAGCACCCCCCACTTCCACCCGAGCGCACGGCTGACGTTGGTCGCCCCGATGTTGCCGCTGCCGACCGTGCGGAGGTCGATGCCCTTCATCCGCGCGACGATCGGTCCGAAGGGGATGCTTCCGCAGGCGAAGGCGGCGAACGCGGCGACGGGCCAGAGAAGCGGAGATGGTTCGTGCACGCCGAGAGGGTAGCGGACGCCGATAATCGCGGGTCGGAACCCGCGATGGAAGAATCTGCCGCGCCGCGTGATGGCGCGGGTGGCTTCTTTGCGTTTGTTCGGCTGAGTCCTCTGAATTCGGGGCGCGGCTCCGGACGCGAGGTCATTTCGGACGCCATTCGGGGCGTCGTGGTGAGCGTTTCGTTCTGACGCTCGCGCTTTTCGAGGAGTTTCCAAATGCGCACGCTGCTTTCGATCGCTGCAATCACCGTCCTCGCCGCTCCCGCTGCCGCGGGACTTTCGAGCGCGGTCATCGATGACTTCGGTTCCGGCGGTGCCGGGCTCGGATTTGTCCGTCAGGTTTCGGGCGGGGCCTCCGTGGTCGGCGGTCAGGGACTGCTCCCCTCCGGCGGCGGCTTCAGCTACGTCGGTGACTACAACGCCAGCGCGTTCACCGGCATCTCCCTCAAGGTGACCGGCGACCTCAGCGGCGGCTCGCTCGAGCTGTTCATCGTCGGCGCGTACACCGGCTTCGTCGCCATGAACGTGCCGCTCAACGGGGCGGTCAGCAACGGGTACGTCTGGATCACCTTCGACCAGATCGATGCCGCGGTGGGCAACGAGATCGGCTTCATCTCCTCGTCGATGGCCGGTGGAGAAGGCATCGGCGGGATCGGCCTGTCCTACACGGGTGCGGGCTCGATCGCGATCGATGACTTCGTGTTCGCCTCCGCTCCCGTTCCGGCTCCCGGCGCCCTTGCGCTGCTCGGCCTGGCGGGCATCGCCGGCTCGCGCCGCCGCCGCTGAGCAGTCTCGTCTCACAATCGGTGTCAGATCCAGCGCCCGAGGCCTCGCGCCTCGGGCGCTGTCTTGCTGCAGGCGGAAATCGATGCCGGGCGTACGCCCGGCATAAAACCGCGGTCAGACGACGACCGAGCCCATCGGCTCCGCGTGCGCCGCGGGCTCCGGGGTCTTGCCGTCGCCGAAGCCGGTGCCGATCGCGCGGGCTGCCTCGATGAGCGGGTGGTTCACCGGGACGAGGCGCTGCTTGCCCGCGGCGTGCAGCAGGTCGACGTCGCCGAAGACGTTGCCCTGGCGCACCACCATGCGGCCCTTCTTGCCTTCCATCAGCGTCTTGATCGCGTGGTAGCCGAAGTGGGTCGCGAGGATGCGGTCGGCCGGGATCGGGCCGCCGCCGCGCTGGATGTGCCCGAGCGCGCTCGAGCGCGTCTCGACGCCCGTGCGCTTGGCGATCTCGTCGGCCACCCATCGCCCGATGCCGCCGAGCCGGATCGGGTCCGGGGAGGTCGGGTCGATGCGGTCGACCACCTGCTGGCCCTCGCGGGGCCGCGCGCCCTCCGATGCCACGATGATCGCGAACCCCGGGCCCTTCTTCATGCGGAAGTCGATGTTCTCGCACACATGCTCGAGGTCGAACGGGATCTCCGGCAGGAGGATGATGTCGCTGCCGCTCGCGACGCCGGCGGTCAGGCCGATCCATCCCGCGTTGCGGCCCATCACCTCGCACACCATCACGCGGTGGTGGCTGTCGGCGGTGGAGTGCAGCTTGTCGAGCGCGTCCGTCGCGGTGTTGACCGCGGTGAGGAAGCCGAAGGTGATCTCCGTGCCGACGATGTCGTTGTCGATCGTCTTCGGCACGCCGATGATGTTGACGCCCGCCTCCACGAGCGGCGCCGCGCTCGCCATGGTGCCGTCGCCGCCGATCACGATGATCGCGTCGAGCCCGTGCCTGCGCGCCGTGTCGACGCAGCGGTCGGTCACGTTCTCCCAGACCGGGCCCGTCACCGGGTCGACGCGCACGCAGTAGCGGCGCGGGTTGCAGCGGTTGTTCGATCCGAGGATCGTGCCTCCGCGCGTGAGGATGCCGCTGACGTCGCGCGCCGCGAGCGGGCGCACGCGGTCCTCGATCAGCCCCTGGAACCCGTCCTCGATGCCGACCACCTCGATGCCGTGCTTCCAGATGGCGGTCTTGGTGACGGCACGGATGACGGCGTTCAGGCCGGGGCAGTCGCCGCCGCCGGTGAGGACTCCGATTCGCTTGATCTGCGTGGTCATTGTGGGTTCGGGAAGCGTCGGAGCATAGCGGTGGAGGCACGCCCCGCGCGGCTACGATGGGCTCCTCCCGTGAACCTCCAGGCAACCAACGTGACGCAGCAGAACACCGACGCCGTTTCCCAGCCCGCGCCCGAGGACGAGGGAGCGCTCGTCGCCGCGCGCCGCGCGAAGCTCGAGCAGCTGCGGGGCGCGATGGGCGTCGAGCCCTACGGTCGTCGCGTCGACGCGCTCGAGCCGTGCGCTGCCGCGCGCGCCCGCTTCGACGAGGCGGCGCACGCCGCGTTCGAGGCCGGGCAGGCCGCGCGGAAGGCGGATCCCTCCGCGCCGGTCACGGACTCCCGCGCGCGCGTCCGCATCGCCGGCCGCGTGATGCAGCACCGGGACCTCGGCAAGCTCGTCTTCTTCTGGCTGCGCGACACGTCGGGCGACCTGCAGGTGACCGTCAGCAAGGCGAACGTCAGCGAGGCGGACTTCGCGCTCGCGAAGATGCTCGACTACGGCGACATCGTCGTCGCGGACGGCCCGATCGGCCGCACCAACAAGGGCGAGACGTGCGTGTGGGCCTCGTCGATCGAGCTCGCCACCAAGAGCCTCGCACCGCCGCCGGGCAAGTGGCACGGGCTCGAGGACGCGGAGATCCGCTACCGCAAGCGCTACGTCGACATGTACTCGAACCCGGAGACGGTGCGCGCGTTCGAGCAGCGCTCGCGCATCGTCAGCCTCGTGCGCCGATTCATGGAGGCGCGCGGCTACCTCGAGGTCGAGACGCCGATGATGCAGCCGATCGCGGGCGGCGCCGCGGCGCGCCCGTTCGTGACGAAGCACAACGCGCTCGACATGGAGCTCTTCCTGCGCATCGCGCCCGAGCTCTACCTCAAGCGGCTCATGGTGGGCGGCATGCGCAAGGTCTTCGAGATCAACCGCAACTTCCGCAACGAGGGCGTCGACCGCAGCCACAACCCCGAGTTCACCGCGATGGAGGCCTACGAGGCCTTCGGCGACTACATGACGATGCTCGAGATGGTCGAGAGCCTGGTGCGCCACGTCGCCTGCGCGATGGCGGGCTGCGCCGAGGGCGGCGACGGCCCGGTGCTGCCGTTCGGCGACCTGCGCATCGACTACCGCAAGCCGTTCGAGCGCGTCCGCTACGAGGACCTCTTCATGCGCGCGTTCGGCTTCGACATGCGCGACGAGGCCAAGGTCCGCGCCGCGGGCAAGGAGCATCACGTCGAGAAGGCCGCGACGCTCGACCACTGGCTGCTCGTCAACGAGCTCTTCGAGGAGAAGGCCGAGGCGCTCATCGACCCGCAGCGCCCGACCTTCGTGCTCGACTACCCGAGCGCGATCAGCCCGCTCACGCGCCCGAACCGCGCGCACCCCGAGATCGCCGAGCGCTGGGACCTCTTCATCGCCGGCATGGAGGTCGGGCCCGCGTACACCGAGCTCAACGATCCCGACATCCAGCTCGCGAAGTTCACCGAGCAGCTCGCCGGCGCCGACGACGAGGAGAGCACCTTCCGCACGCTCGACCACGACTTCGTCGAGAGCCTGCGGGTGGGCATGCCCCCCGCCGGCGGCATGGGCATGGGCATCGACCGCCTCGTGATGCTCATGACGAACTCCGAGTCCATCCGCGATGTCATCCTCTTCCCGCTCATGCGCCGGCAGTGACCCCGCGCCCCGCGCCCGCCTCGCGCGGCGCGCGTTCCTCGCGCTCGCGGTCGTCGCGATGGCGGCGGCGCAGGCGGCCCCTCGCGCCTGGCAGACCGTCGAGGAGCAGTGGTACCGGCTCTCGCTCGGAGGCCAGCCCTGCGGCTGGTTCCACGAGAAGGTCGAGCGGTCCGGCGACACGGTCCGCACGTCGGGCGAGACGCAGATGACGGTGGGCCGGATGGGCCAGGGCGTGACCATCCGCACCGCGACGAGCTTCGAGGAGACCGCGAAGGGCGAGCCGATCCGCGCCGAGATCCGAAAGGACTCGGGCGCCGCGCCGGTCACCGCGACATGGACCTTCCGCGACGGCGGCATCGACGTCGAGGAGGAGCAGGGCGGCCGCCGCACCAGGCAGCGCCGGCCGCTGCCGCCCGCGGGATGGCTCGCGCCGCGCGCGGCGGACGAGTTCGTGCGCCGGCGGATCGCGGCCGGCGCCAAGGAGATCCGGTACTCGACGCTCGACCCGGAGAGCGGCCCCGAGGCCGTCAGCGTCGAGAGCGAGCTCGTCGGCGCGTCGACCGCGACCGTGGGCGGCCGCACGGTCCCCGTCACCGAGTGGCGAACCCGCAACTCGCTCATCGAGCGGCCGTCGAGCGAGTTCATCTCCTCGGACGGCGTGCTCGTGCGGAGCGCGACCGACCTCGGCGTCGGCATCCTCGAGTCGCGGCTCTCGACGAAGGACGAGGCCACGGCCCCGATCGCCCCGGTCGAGGTGATGGCGCGCACGTTCATCGCGCTCGACGCGGACGGGCGCGCGCTCGGCGGCTCGCGCCGCGCGGAGCTCGCGGTGCGGGCGAAGGACGGCCGGCTCGTCGAGCTCCCGTCGTCCGGCGCGCAGCGCTTCGAGCGCACGGACGCCGCGTCGGGCATCGTCCGCGTCGACGCGGACACGGGCTCGAAGGCGACGCCCGCCGAGGCATCGGACGCCCGCTTCGCCCGCGCGAGCGTCGTCGCCGACTCGGCCGACCCCGAGATCCGCGCCCTCGCGGAGCGCACGCTCAAGGGCGTGCCCGACTCGCCCGTCGCGAAGGCCGACGCGCTGCGCGCGGCCGTCTTCCGGCATCTCTCGCGCAAGAACCTCGCGAGCGGCTTCGCCACCGCGAGCGAGTGCGTCCGCAGCAGGGCGGGCGACTGCACCGAGCACGCGGTGCTCCTCTGCGCGCTCCTGCGAACGCAGGGGATCCCGGCCCGCGTCGCGAGCGGACTGCTCTACGTCGCCGAGGCCGGGGCCGTGCGGAACTCCTACGGCTGGCACATGTGGACGCAGGCGCTCATCGACGGAAGCTGGGTCGACCTCGACGCGGTGCTCCCCGGCTCGGTCCGCTTCGACGCATCGCACGTCCTCACGGGAACGAGCCCGGCGGACGGCGGCTCGCTCGACACCGACCTCGCGAGGATCGTCGACCTGATGGGCGACACCGAGATCGAGGTTCGGTCGATCGACGGTCGCCCCGCGGCGAAGGGCGCGAAGCGATGAACGATCCGCTCCCGCAGCTGCCCGCCCGCGATCCAGCAGGGCACAAGGGGACTTTCGGCACCGTCTGCGTCGTCGGGGGCCACGCCGCGCAGCCGGTGACCATGCTCGGGAGCGTCGTGCTCGCGTCGCTCGGCGCGCTCCGCGCCGGGTGCGCGCTCTGCATCGCGGCGGCCCCGGAGCCGCTCGTGCCCGCGATCCTCGCGGCGAACCCCTCCGCGACGGGGCTCCCGCTCCCCGTCGACGGCGACGGCCGGCTCGTCCCGCACGCCGTCGCGGAGGCGCTCGACCTCCACGCCCGGCGCGCCGACGCGTTCGTGCTCGGGCCAGGCCTCGGCACCGGATTCGCGGAGGAGCAGGTGACGCTCCGGCTCCTCTCGCAGGACGACGGCCGCCCGGTCGTCGTCGACGCCGACGCGATCAACTGCCTCGCCGCGACGCCGAGCTTCGACCTCGACCTGCGCGCTCCGATGGTGCTCACGCCGCACCCGGGCGAGTACGCGCGCATCGCCGCCGCCCTCCGCATCGACGCCGACCCGGTCGACCCGGTCGCGCGCCCGCACGCTGCCGAGCGGCTGGCGCAGCGGCTCGGCTGCGTGGTCGTCCTGAAGGGGCACGGCACGGTCGTCTCGGACGGCCACCGCACGTGGACCTGCGGGCACGGCAACGACGCGCTCGCCGTCGGCGGGAGCGGGGACGTCCTCGCGGGCGTGGTCGCGGGGCTCCTCGCCGCGCACGGTCGCGCGCTCGGCCTCTACGACTGCGCGCGGCTCGCGGTCGAGGCGCACGCGATCGCGGGCGAGCGCTGGGCGCGGCGTGCCGGCGGCACCGCGGGGATGCTCGCCGCGGAGCTCGCGGCGGAGATTCCGGCCGCGCTCGGCGCGATGCGTACACTCGACGCCCCATGACGCAGGCATCCACGCCAGCCACCGGCAGCGGCCAGCAGCGGCCGCAGGTCCCGGTCGACCACATCCGCCCGCACACCTACGTGGACGGCGTGTACTCGCTCGTCAACCCGCAGGTGGGCACCGCGAAGAACGGCAAGCACTTCCTGAAGGGCCTCATCCGCGACGCCTCCGGCGAGATCGCGGTCCGCCAGTGGACCTTCGACGAGGCACAGCTCGGCGAGATCGCGCGCACCGGCTTCGTGTGGATCGGCGGCCAGGCGCAGGAATACAACGGCCAGGTGCAGGTCATCCTCGACAACATCCGCGCCGTCGAGGTGGGCGTCGAGGACCTCGCGCGCCTGCTTCCGGCGTCGCGCCACGACATCGCGACGATGGACGCCGAGCTCCGCCGCATCATGGGCTCGCTCTCGCATCCCGCGATGCGCGCGCTCGCGGACGCGTACCTCTCGAACGACGCGTTCATGTCGCGCGTGCGCCAGGCGCCCGCGGCGGTAAGCGTCCACCACGCGTGGATCGGCGGGCTCCTCGAGCACACGCTGCAGCTCCTGCGCCTCGCGGAGGTGATGCTGCCCCTGTACCCGGAGCTGAACCGCGACATCGTGCTCATGGGCCTCTTCCTGCACGACCTCGGCAAGACCTCCGAGCTCACGTGGGAGCGCGGCTTCAACTACACCGCGGAGGGCAACCTCATCGGCCACACCGTGAAGGGCGTGATCATGCTGAGCGCCATGGCCGCGCGCGTCGCGCGCGAGTCGAGCGTGCCGCTGCCGCCCGAGGCGCTCCTGGTCCTGCAGCACATCGTGGTCTCGCACCACGGCTCGCTCGAGTTCGGCGCCACGAAGATCCCGTCCACGCCCGAGGCGATCTTCGTCGCGATGCTCGACAACCTCGACGCGAAGACCGCCGTCGCGCTGCACGCGGCGCAGCGATCGAAGGGCATCCAGCCCGGCCAGGAATTCACCGACCGCGTCTGGAGCCTCGACACGCGGCTCTTCCGGCCCGACCCGCTCAGCGCGCCCGCAGGCGAAGAGACTCCGCAAGGCGGCTGACCGACTCGGGCGGGTGCAGCACCGCGGCCCACGTCCGGTCGCGGCGCAGCGCCGCCTCGCGTGCCCGTGCCCGATCGGCGTGCGCGCGCGCCTCGAGCTCGGCGAGGTCGCACGCCCGGGCACGCCGCGCTCCGTCGAGCTCGGCATGCATCCGCCTCCACCGTGACCGTCGCTCGGCGCTTCCGCGCGGAAGCGACGCGATCTCGTCCAGGGCCGCGCGCTTCGCGTCGCTCGGGCCCGTGCCGCCGCCCTCCGGGTCGAACCACCACCGCCTGCGCTCGGCCGCGCCGACCGGAGGCGGCCCGTCGTCGGCGGGGAAGGGCAGCCGGAGGGTCGCGCTGACGACGTCGATCGGCGGAAGCTCCGCGCCGAGCCAGCGACGCGCGAACGCCTCCGTGGCGCGCTCGTAGA
>JAIYBS010000097.1 GCA_027488415.1 Planctomycetaceae bacterium
CGTCGCTTGCGGTGATCGCCGCGGCGATGGCGCTCGCGTGCGCGGCACTCGCGTGTGTGCTTCGCCCGGCACGCACGGCGGCGCCGACGCCCGGATTCACCGTCGCCGCGATGGCCGGCATCCTGCTCGCGTGCGGACGCGCGTATGCCGACGAGTCCGTGCCGGCGTGGGCATGGTGGGTCACGCTGGCGGTGCCGGCGGGAGCGTGCATCGCCGCAGCAGCGGTCGGGACAAGGAAGGCGGCGCGGTGATCGACGACGCACGACGGCAGGGCCCGTGGCGGCGCGCGGCGTGGATCGCGCTGCGCCTCGCCGCGTGGGCCCCCGTCACCGCGTGGTGCACGATGGCGATCGCGTGGGCGCCGCGCGGACCGGACGCCCTGACCTGGAGCATGGCCGCGGGGTTTGCCGCGCTCGCGGCGTTTCCGGCGTTCGGACCGATGCCGCGGCTCCTGCGCGCGCGGCCGGCACGGATCGCGTGCACGCTCGCGCTCTGGGCCGCCGTGATCGGCTGGTTCTGGCGGCTGCCGGCACCGGCCGAGGCACGATGGCAGCCCGACGTCGAGCAGGCGGCGACCGTCGAGTTCGACGGCGACCTGGCGACCGTCAGCGGCATCCGCAATTTCCGCTATCGCACGAGCGACACGGACGCCGACGAGCGGTGGGAGGAGCGGAGCTACGACCTGACGCGCCTGCGCACGGTCGACCTCTTCTTCTCGTTCTGGGGACCGGAGCTGATCTGCCACAACTTCGTGAGCTTCGGATTCGAGCGGCCCGACGGGTCGATGGAGCAGATCGCGGTGTCGATCGAGGCACGCAAGCGGCGCGGGCAGGAGTACAGCGCGGTCGGCGGACTGTTCCGGCAATTCACGCTGATCTACGTCTGGGCCGACGAGCGCGACGTGGTGCGCGTTCGGACCAACTTCCGCGGCGAGCGAGTCCACCGCTACCGCGTCGAGGCGACGCCGGAGAACGCGCGCATCCTGTTCGAGCGATACGCGATCGAGACGATGGAGCTCGGCTCCCGACCGCTCTGGTACAACGCGGTGACGCAGAACTGTGGCATCGACATCCTGCGCACCGCGTGGGGCCAGGGCGTGCCGCTCTTCCCGTCGCCGAGCATGCTCCTGAACGGGACATGGGAACGCCAGGCGTGGGAGGAGGGTCGCACCTCGCCGCCGGCCTCGTTCGACGAGATGCTCCGCACGGCGGACATCACCGAGGACGCGAAGGCCGCGGCACCGCGCGACTTCAGCGCCGCGATCCGGCGACGCGAGGTGACGCTGCGCATGGCGCCGCCGTCGCGGCAGCCCCCCGCGAACGCGAAGTGAGCGCTCAATCGCCCGCAGCGCCCTGCGTGCCGGGCTCGGTGGACGCCGCCCCGCCGCCCGGAGTACGCACCTTGGTGGGCTCCGGGCCGAGGGGGGCCGTCCGGTACTTCCGGAGCGCCTGCTCGTACTGCACGCGCTGCTTGGGATCCTTCTCGAGTCGGACCGCGCGCTCGCCGTGCTCGACGGCCTTCGCGCGGTCGCCCTTCGAGAACCACGCGAGCGCGACGGTGTCGGCGGCGCGCGCGTCCTCGCCCTTCGCGAGCGAGTCTGCGGCGAGCGCGCACTCCATGCCGAAGTCGAGTTCGCGCCGCTTGGCGTACGGCGACTGCAGGACCGCGCGGGCGAGCGAACGCTGCGTGACCATGTCCTGCGCGTACTCCCTCGCGATGCGGCGACCGTACTCGTAGCCCTCGTCGGGCTTGCCGGCGAGGCCGATCAGGATCACGAACCGCTGCGCGTCGTACTGCCCCGCGCGCTCGGGGATCGCCGTGCGCACGGAGTCGAGCGCGGCGAACATCGGCGTCCAGTCGCCGGACGCGTCGCACTCGCGCGCGGCGGCGTCGAGGTAGTTCTTCGCGCGGGCGACGAGCGACTCGGTGACCATCTCGGCGCGTACCGACTCCGGGTTCCACGTGCCGGCGACCATCGCGGCGAGCGGCGCCTCGGCGAGCTTCGGGTGGCCGAACCACTGGACGATGCCGTCGCGGACCACGAAGAACCTGGGGTTGAAGCTGCGGTAGGTGCCGCCCTGCAGCGTGGCCATCGCGGAACGGTCCGCGTCGCTCGCCACGGAGTACGGGACCTCGTCGAGCTTGCCGGGCTGGGCGAGCCAGGCGCGGACCTTCTCGGGGTCCTCGGGCGTGATCGCGATGAACTCGACGCCCTTGGCGCCGAACTCGCGCGCGAGCCGCGTGATGAGCGGCGCGTACTCCTTGCAGTGCGAGCAGGTGGTCTCGAAGAAGTCGAAGACGTAGAGGCGGCCGGGCTCGAAGGCGCTGCGCGCGTCGCCCTTGACGAACGCATCGAGCTGCGGGAACGCGATGCGCGCACCGGGCTGGATCGGCGGGTTCGTGCGCACGAACGGAGCGCGACGCGCGGCGGGAGCGGGGTCCGCGGGCGGGACCGCCGCGGGTGCAGCCGTCTGCGGTGCCGGCGCGGCGGCAGGAGGGGCGGGCGCGACGGGCGGAGCGGGCGGCACAGGCGGGGCGGGTGCCGGAGCAGGCGCGACCGTCGCGGCCGGCGCTGAAGGCGCAGCCGCCGGCCCGATCCTGCTCTGCACCGTGATGACCGCACGCTCGCCCGCGTTGTCCCCGCCGCGGATCACGTAGGCGACGGTCTTCTTCACGACCTCGCCGACGGCTCCGGTGGGCGTCTGCGACACGGTCGACTCGGCGGTGCCGCCGGCGGGGATGGGATCCTCGGGCCACGTGGCCTTCGTGCACGCGCAGCTCGGGGCCGCGACGGTGATCTCGCGCGGGCCGGCCGCGATGTTCCGGATCCGCACCTGCGCGCTGCGGGTCTCGCCGAGCGGGATCTCGCCGAGGTCGACGACCATGGGGTCGAACTCGAAGGAGAGGTTCTCCGCGGACTGAACCAACCGCTGCGGCTGCGCTCGCGGCGCCATCACGAAGTACGCCACGCCCGCCGCGGCCAGAAGCGCGGCGGAACCGATCAGCAGCAGGCGCCGGGTCCCCGATCGATGCATGTGATCAGGCTAGCAAACGACAGGGCCGGAACCCGAGCGGGTTCCGGCCCATGCCGGGGAAACGGGAACGGCGAGTGGACCGCGGGCTCAACCGCGACGGCGGCGGCCGCCGATCGCGCCGGCCAGGCCGAGCAGCGCCACGGCGCCGGGCGCGGGGGTCGCGGTCACGGTGATCTCCTGGGCGCCGAAGACGGTCGAGCCGCTGAAGGCCTCGATCCTGATCTTCCAGTCGCCCACGGTGGTGGCGTCGACGCCGTTGCCGAAGACGCCGAGATAGCCGAAGTTCCAGTTCTGCTGCCACGCCGTGGTGCCGGGAGCGATGTCGCTGCCGATGTCCTGCGCGGTGAGCAGCGTCACCGCGACGCTGTCGGGACGGGTGATGATCATGCGCATGCTCGCGGTGCCGACCGCGGCCTTCATGCCGTCGACGCTGACGTTCCAGGTGAAGCCCCAGCTCGGCGCATTCGGGTTCCACACCGGGGTGTTGGCCGCGACGCCGGCGATCGCCGTGTAGGCACCCGTCGACTGGTTGATGTTCAGCCACGAGCCGCCCGTGGTGAGGCCGGAGCCGCCGTACTGCGAGACGGTGCTCGAGCCGGCGGGCATGTTGCCGTTGCGGTACTCGTGCGCCTTGATGCCGATCAGCAGCTCGCCGAACGACTGGGACGAGCGGTTCATGTAGTAGCCGTCGTTGCCGACGCCGGTGCCCGAGGTCATGTTGATCGGGGTGCTGCCGTAGGTCAGGCGGCCGAACTCCTGCGCGACGCCGGCGACGGCGGTCGAGGCGAGGCAGGTGACGGCAGCGGCGGCGAAGAAGGCGGCGTGGCGCATCTGGGGTACTCCTGGAGGGATTTGGGGCATGCAGGCCCGCGGGATCGGGCGCGAAACGGTTCGCGCCACCTCTGACACGCGAATTGCGGATACGAGCCATCACGGACTTCACGGTTTCCCAACGTGGACTTGGCGGAGAGGGGTCGCGTACCATCCGCCCATGCTCAATGCACCCCGAATCGCGCTTGCCGCGGCCCTGACCGCCACCACCACCCTCGCCCTGCCGGCGTTCGCGCAGCAGGAGCCCGCCAAGGTCGTTCCGGCGGTCCCGCTGATGACGAAGGCCCAGACGGCTCCGGCCGCGAACCCCGCACCCGACGTCGTCGACGCGAAGGCGAAGGCGATCCACGAG
>JAIYBS010000294.1 GCA_027488415.1 Planctomycetaceae bacterium
CCCCGGGCTCCGCATCACGGGGTACGCCTGTGTCGAGCTGCGCGCCGGCACGGTCGAGCCCGCGCTCGTCGAGGCCGGCGTGATCCGCCTGAACGCGAAGGAGCCGGTCATCGCACGGCTGCGCGCGCTGCACGAGGAGCTCGGCGCGATCCTCGACGAGCTCCGTCCCGCACGGGTCGCGGTGGAGGAGGTCTTCGCGCACGTCGCGCACGTCCGCACCGCGATCGTGATGGGCCACGGTCGCGGCGTGGTGCTCCTCTCCGCGGCGCTCCGCGACCTCGAGGTCGACGAGTTCGCGCCGGCGGAGATCAAGAAGGCGCTCACCGGGCGCGGCCAGGCCTCGAAGCAGCAGATGCAGCGCGCGGTCATGCACCAGTTCTCGCTGCGAACGATGCCGGAGCCGCCGGACGTCGCGGACGCCATCGCGATCGCCGCGTGCGCGGCGCGCCGTCATGCCGACGTCCGCGCGCTGGTCCCCGGCTCGCCCGTCCCCGAGCGACGCACGCTCCGCGCCTCCCGGAAGCCCCGGAGTCCCCGAGGACCGACCGAGTGGCGATGCACCTCCTCTCGCGCCGCCTGATGAGCGACCAGCTGACGCCGGTGCTCGCCTACCGGCGCCTCGTCGCTCCCGACGACCGGACGGCGCCGAGCTTCCTGTTCGAGAGCGTCGAGAACGGCGCGACCGTCGGCCGGTGGTCGATGCTCGGCGCCCAGCCGGTGCTCGAGGTGCTCGCGCGCGGCCACGACGTCGAGGTGCGTGACCGTCGCGCGGGAACGTCCGAGCGCGTGCGGCTCGACGATCCGCTCGAGCGGCTCCGCGCGCTCTCGCGTCGCTTCGTGCCGCACGCGGTCGACCCGATGCCCGCCGCGTTCCACGGCGGCTGGGTCGGCTTCTGCGCCTTCGACGCGGTGCGATGGCTCGAGCCCTCGAAGCTCCCCTTCGCCTCCGCGCCGCGCGACGACCGCGGGCTTCCGGACATGCACTTCGGCATGTACCGCGAGGTCGCCGTGTTCGACCACGTCGCCAAGGTCGTCCATGCCGTCGTCTCCGTTCCCGGCGACGAGCACGCCGACGAGGCCGCGGCGCTGCGCGCGGGCCGGGCGCAGCTCGACGCGTTCTGCGCGCGGCTCGTGGCCGGGGCGCCGCCCTTGGCCGCGGGCGCCGTCGAGCTCGACGTGGCCCAGCGGCCGGTGCCGGCCGACGCGGGCTCGATGACGCGCGCGCGGTTCGAGGACGCGGTGCGCAGCGCGCAGGAGTACATCCGCGCCGGCGACGCGTTCCAGGTGGTGCTGAGCCGCCGGATGGACCGCGAGACGCACGCCGATCCGTTCGACGTGTACCGAGCGTTGCGGGTCGTGAACCCGAGCCCGTATCAGATCTACCTCCAGGCCGAGGGCTGCATCCTCGTCGCGTCGAGCCCCGAGATCCTGTGCCGGGTGCGCGACCGCGAGGTGACCAACCGCCCGCTCGCCGGCACGCGTCGCCGCGGCCGCGACGACGCGGAGGACCGCGCACTCGAGGGCGACCTCCTCGCCGACGAGAAGGAGCGCGCGGAGCACGTCATGCTCGTCGACCTCGGGCGCAACGATCTCGGCCGCGTCTGCGAGCAGGGCACCGTGTCGATCGACCGTTGCATGGAGGTCGAGCGCTACAGCCACGTGATGCACATCAGCTCGACCGTCACGGGCCGCCTCCGAGCCGGGCTCGACTGCTGGGACGCCCTGCGCGCGACGCTGCCCGTCGGCACCGTCAGCGGCGCGCCGAAGGTCCGCGCGATCCAGATCATCGACGAGCTCGAGCCGGTTCGGCGCGGCCCGTACTCCGGGGGGATCGGCGCGGTCGGCTGGAACGGCGACATGGACATCGCGCTGGCGCTGCGGACCATGGTGATTCCCACCGCGGGCCATCGCGACGGCGAGCCGTGGTCGGTGCACCTGCAGGCCGGCGCCGGGATCGTGCTCGACTCCGTGCCGAGTGCCGAGTTCGAGGAGACGATCGCCAAGAGCGCCGCGCTCGGGCGCGCGATCGATCTCGCGGAGCGTGCGTTCTCGCCGCGTGCGTGAGCCGCCGGGCGGCGGCCGCGTCCCGCGCCCGCGCGGGCATCAGTCAAGCGGAATGGGGTCGTCGTCCTGGGGCGGCGGCGGCGGCGGCGGCCGGCGCACGGTCATCGAGCGGCCTGCCTGCGCGCCGGCCCTGGCGTCGGGCGACGGTCCGGCGTCCTCGGCGTCCTCGGGCGTCTTGAGCTTGCGCCGGCGCGGACCGCCGGCGACCTCGTCGCCCGCCGCGGATCCCTGGTAGGCGAGCATCGCGCTCGCGCCCGCCCAGAGAAGCGCCGCGGCGACGCGCATCGCGATCGCGAGCGGCTCGAGGAGGCTTGCGGAAAGGAGGACCTCAGCGACCAGCGTGCACGGCACGGCGCCCAGCGCGAGGTACGCGGGGAGCGTCCGTCGCTCGCAGTCGGAGAGCGCGAGCCGGACCACGGTCGAGTCGACGAACATCCAGCCCGTGACGAGGCCGAGCGCCATCGTGCCGAACCACGCGCTCGTCGCGAGCATCCGGAGGAAGGCGTCCGCCGTGTCGCCGATCAGCCACGCGGTGCTGAAGGAGAGGAGGAGCAGGGCGGGGACGCCGGTCGCGAGCTCGGCGAATGCCAGCGTCCGCGCGCGGCGCAGCTCGACCGTGGCGCTCCCGGCCTGCTCCGGCAGCAGTGCGAGCGCCTGATTCGCCGCGATCATCCGCTGGACGCTCCCGAAGAGGGCCACGAGCGACACCAGCGGCCCGAGGCAGCCGACCTTGAAGAGCCCGAACGGTGCCCCGTAGAGGAACGACTTCCCGTAGGAGCGGATCGCGTCGGCCGCGTGCTCCCGGTTGCTCGCCTCGACCGCCTGGCCCTCCAGGGTGTCCCGGATCGGCCTTCCGCACTCCGGGCAGGGGCTCGACGCAGGCAGTCCCCGCAGGTTGTGGCCGCAGCCGACACATGCCAGGTCCTCGGAGATCCGGGGCTCGGACGGCGCGCGCATCGGTCGGTCGGGTCGCTGCGGGGCGGGAATCTGCGTGCTCCTCGGAAATGTGGACGGATTCCGCCCGGGACCGGGCGAACCGGACCGAAGTATAAGACGTACGCCCGGAGTCCCTGGAGGATCTCGATGCTGTCCCGACACGATGCCCGTCCGTTCCGCGTCGCCGCGTCCGCGGCCGTCGCGCTGGTCGCGTTCGCCCTCTCGCAGGCGTCGCTGGCCCAGGCGCCCGCCGCCCCGACGGTTCCCGACGAGGCCCCGCCGTCGGCGGTCGAGCGGTGGAGCGACGAGCTCTGGGATGCGGCGCGCCGCGGCGAGCGCTCGAAGGTCGACAACCTGCTCGACAACGTCCCGGTCGACGCCGCGTCCGCCGCGGCGAAGCGGCTCAAGGACGCCGTCGCCGCGCGCGACGGGCACCTCGCGGACACCGCGCGGAAGGTCGCGGAGCAGCGCGCCGAGAAGACCAAGGAGATGGACGAGGCCGTCGCGAAGGGCAACGCCGTCCCGGCGCTCGTCGGTGCCGCGTACGTCAAGTTCCTCTCGGAGGACTGGAAGAAGGACATCGCCTCGCCGGGCGTGCAGGCGGCGATCAAGCTCGCCGACCGGCGTATCGACGAGGCGCGCGCCGCGGGCGACTGGCTCTTCGCGGAGGAGCTCCTGAACCGGGTCCGCTCGCTGTACGAGGGCTCGGGCGACAAGGTCGCCTACCAGAAGTACGACGACGCGCTCGAGACCGACATCAGCCGCCGCGTGGTGCTCGTCCTCAACTACGCGCCCCGCGCGTGGTACGACCTCCGCAAGAAGCAGTACGACCGCCTCGACGAGAAGGACCGCAAGGAGCCCTTCGCGCCCTTCAACGAGAAGGGGCTCGACGACTGGAAGCAGGCGCTCGAGGGGATCAACGACCGAATCCTCTCGGAGGCCCTCTCGCAGATCGCCGCGCAGCACCTGGAGAACGTGGGCTGGAAGCCGCTCCTCGAAGGCGGCCTCGGCATGGTCCACCTGCTCGCGACGACCCCGGCGCTCAAGGAGAACTTCCCGACGCTCGGCGACGAGAAGCTCGCCGGCGCGTTCGCGGCGGCGGTGTCCGAGCAGCAGTCGGCGCTCGCGGCGATGAAGCCCGATGAGGTCGACGCCCCCACGTTCCGCAAGGTGATGGACGCGCTGGCGGCCGCCAACGCCGCGACCGTGAAGCTCCCGTCGGAGGTGGTCGTGCGCGAGTTCGGCGACGGCTGCATCTCGACGATGACCCACGACTTCGAGGATCCGTACACCGAGATCGTCTGGCCCGACCGCATGCGCCGGTTCAGCCAGATGATCAAGGGCAACTTCGTCGGCGTCGGCATCCTGATCCGCCACAACGAGAAGCGCGAGATCGTGATCATCAACCCGCTCGACGGCAGCCCTGCGAAGCGCGCGGGCATCAAGCCCGGCGACAAGATCGTCGCGGTGAACGGCGCCGCCACCGCGGACTGGCCGCTCGACAAGGCGGTCGACACGATCACCGGCCCGGCCGGCTCCACCGTGAAGCTCTCCGTCACCCGCGAGGGCGTCGACGGCCCGATGGACCTGCCGCTCGTGCGCGAGAAGATCAAGATGTACTCGGTGCAGGGCTGGCGGAAGTCGGGCTACAACGCCCGCTTCGAGCCGCAGTGGGACTGGTTCATCGACGCCGATTCCGGCATCGGCTACGTGCGCCTCACCGGCTTCAACGAGGACACCTTCACCGACTTCCTGAAGGCGATGCGCGAGATGGCGATGCAGCGCCAGATCAACGGGCTCGTCCTCGACCTGCGCGGCAACCCGGGAGGCCTGCTGCAGAGCGCGGTCTCCTTCGTGAACGCGTTCCTCCGCCAGGGGCGGATCGTGAGCGTCGAGGACCGCAACGGGCAGGAGCTCTACGCGTTCACCGCGCAGCGCCAGCGCGCGCCGCTCGCGGACGTGCCGACCGTCGTCCTCATCAACGAGGGCAGCGCGAGCGCCAGCGAGATCGTGTCGGGCGCGCTCGAGGCGCACGACGCCGCGGTCGTGATCGGCGAGCGGAGCTTCGGCAAGGGCAGCGTCCAGGAGGTGCACGAGATCGGCGGCCGAGGCCCCGATGCCGACGCCAACGTGAAGTACACGGTGCAGCACTACCTGCTCCCGCCGAAGCCCGGCGAGGCGAAGGGCCGGCTGGTCCACAAGAAGCCCGGGGCGGAGGACTGGGGCGTGCTCCCGGACTACGTCGTGAAGCTGTCGCCGGACCAGATCGACGAGATCAACAAGCTGCGCGCGTCCGCCGACGACCTCCCCGAGGAGGCTGTCGACGGGCTGATCGATCCGCCCGCGCAGGCAACGCCGCCGGGCGATGCGCCCGCCAAGGACGGGACCAAGGTCGCCGCCGAGCCCAAGGCCCCGCGCGACCCGTCGGAACTCGTGAGCAAGGGCATCGACCCGCAGCTCGAGATGGCCGTCA
>JAIYBS010000306.1 GCA_027488415.1 Planctomycetaceae bacterium
AACCCAGGTGCGCGACCACCTCGTCGATGGTGACGATCGCGGCGGTCGGCATCGCGAACTCCGTGCCGACCTCGGCAAGCGCCGTGCGCGTCGACGCGTCGCTCGCGCGCTCCTGGCGGTCCACGGAGACCACGAGCCCCGCGAGCCGGACGTTCGCCGCGGCGCGGAGGATCGGCACCGTCTCGCGGATCGAGGTGCCCGCGGTGGTCACGTCCTCGACGATCAGCACGCGGTCGCCGTCCTGCAGCTTGCGGCCCACGAGCACGCCGCCCTCGCCATGGTCCTTCGCCTCCTTGCGGTTGAAGCAGAACTCGACGTCGCGCCCGCGCTCGGCGAACGCCATCGCGACCGCGACGGCGAGCGGGATGCCCTTGTACGCGGGTCCGAAGAGGCAGTCGAAGCCGTCGGGGAACGACCGCTCGATCGCGTCGGCGTACGCGCGGCCAAGCGTCGCGAGCTGCGCGCCGGAGCGGTACTTGCCGGTGTTCACGAAGTAGGGCGTCCTGCGGCCGCTCTTGGTGGTGAAGTCGCCGAAGGTGAGGACCCCGGACTCGACCATGAAATCGATGAATCGGCGCTGGTAGTCGTGCATGGCGCGCGGATCGTACGGCGGGAGCCGGGCGGGCCGGCGATACGCTGCGGCGGGTAGCCTGACGTCATGCGCGCCTCCCCGCTGCTCGCCCCGAACGTCGGGCCTGCCGCGATCCGCGTCCTGCGCGTCCTCGCGCGGTCCGCGTCGCTCGTGAGCCTGTGGCTGCTCTCGCTCTTTGCCTTCAGCGGCGGCAACTGGCCGACCGCGGGCGAATGGCTGCTGATCGCGTTCTTCCCCGTCGGCGTCGCGGTGGGCACGCTGCTCGCGTGGCACCGCGAGGTGCTCGGCGGCACGATCGCGGCGGCGAGCCTCGTGGCGTTCCACGTGATCCTGCTGACCGCCGAGGGCAAGCCGTCGCCGGGGCCGTGGTTCGTGGTGTTTGCGTCGCCGGCGCTCGCGCTGCTCGTGTGCGGGCTGGTGACGCGGCGCGTGGGCGTGCACGCTCAGGCGCGGTAGGTGATCGCCCTCCAGAGCCGCTCCATCGGACCCGCGCCGAACGCTCGAACCCAGGCCAACGCGCCGAGCGCGAGCATCGCCCACACTGCCAGCACGATTGACGAGAACTCGGCGTCGAGCATCGTCCCGAACCGCGCGAGGCCCCACCACGACGCGATCGCCGTACAGAGAATCGACTCCGAGAGATAGACGGTCAACGCGATCGAGCCCGCGGCCCGCACGGGCGCGGCGATCAGCGCGGGGAGCCGCGGGCCGAACTCGACCGCGAGGCACGCGTAGGCCACCGGGAGCGCGATCGACGCGAGTCCGGCGGCGATCGTCGAGAGCGCCTCCGCGCCGGCGCTCTCGCGGTCGAGAAGCCACCGCGGGAGCACGGTGCAGAGCGCGAGGGGAAGGCCGACGGCGAGCCCGCGGATCGCGAGCTTTCGCCGCATGGCGCCGCCTTCCGCGGCAAAGAGCCCGGTCCGGTACGCCCACATGCCGAGCAGCATCATCAGGAGGGACTGCCAGCCGTAGCTGAACGGCGCGGCGACCATCGCGATCACGTACCCGGTCGCGCGGAACGCGAAGGCGTCGAGCCACGGTCCCTCGCGGATCGCCGCCACCTCGGCGTTCATCCAGGTGCTGCTGCCCGGGTCGAAGCTGGCCGCCATCAGCGCCGCGGCTCCCCGCGGCGGGGACTCGGGATCGACGGTGGTCTTCGCGGCGGCCTCGGCCGACGCGGCTGCCGCGACGTCGCTGAACGCCCACTTGAGGCCAGCTCCGGCGAAGGTGAGAAGGAGCAGCACCGCGAGCACGCCGATGGTGACGCGGCGGAGCCAGCGATCCCCGAGCCCCGCGAAGGCGAGCACCAGCGTCCCGAGCACGGAGTAGAGCGCGAGGATGTCCCCGTCCCAGACGAGGAAGCCGTGGACGAGTCCGATGCAGAGCAGCGCGCCGAGGCGCCGAAGGCCGCCCGGCCACCGCGACACGCCTGCGGCCGCGGCCTTGCCCGCCTGCGTGGCGACGCCGAACCCGAACAGCAGCGAGAAGAGCGAGATGAACTTGAAGGTCACGACCGCGTCGATGGCGTCGTGCACGGCCCAGTCGAGCGGCGTGCGCGCGAGCCCGTCGGGAAGCCGGGCGGGGTTGATCGCCGAGCCGAACGGCAGGAAGAAGAACCGCGCGTTCACGAGGATGATCCCGAGCAGGGCGAATCCGCGCGCGATGTCGATTCCGGCGATGCGGTCGGGGCGCGCCGTGGGAGCGAGCGTCTGCATGCGGGGACGCTACCGCGCGTCGCTCGTACGATGTTCGCATGGCAAGCCACACCATCGCCGAATTCGTCCAGCGTGCCGCGGAGCGCGACCGGGGCCACGGCCTCTTCGAGCTCGAGAGCGAGCGCGTGCTCGAGGTCAACCTCTCGGGGCAGGTCTGGACCAAGACCGGCTCGATGATCGCCTACGTCGGCGGCGTCCGGTTCACGCGCGAGGGGGTGCTCGAGCACGGCCTCGGGCGCATGCTGAAGCGCGCGGTCACGGGCGAGGGCACGCAGCTCACCAAGGCCGAGGGAAGCGGGAAGCTCTACCTCGCGGACGGCGGCAAGAAGGTGACGGTGCTCGCGCTCGCCGGCGAGTCGCTCGTGGTGAACGGGTCCGACGTGCTCGCGTTCGAGCCCACGCTGCGGTGGGACGTCAAGATGATGCGCACGATGGCGGGGATCGTCGGCGGCGGCCTCTTCAACATGCGCTTCGAGGGGAACGGCATGCTCGCGATCACCACGCATTTCGACCCGCTCGCGCTCGCCGTCGCGCCGGGACGCCCGGTGTTCACCGACCCGAACGCGACCGTCGCCTGGAGCGGGTCGCTGGAGCCCTCCATCCACACGGACATCGGCCTGCGCACGCTGCTCGGTCGCGGCAGCGGCGAGTCGGTGCAGCTTCGCTTCGAAGGGACCGGCTTCGTGGTGGTGCAGCCGCGCGAGGAGTCGCGGATGGATGCGTCGGATGACTGACGCGGCTTCCGGCGACGGCGCTCCCGGGCACGATGTCCCCGGATTCACGCGGGAGCGGCTCGCCAGATACCTCGAGCGAAACGTGACGCTGCCCGTGCGCGACACGCTGCTGCGCGCGCTCGAGCATGCGGGTTCGCCCGGTCGCGCGGCTGATCTCGGCTGCGGGCCCGGCAAAGAGGTTGCCGAGCTGCTGCGGCGCGGATGGCGCGTGGAGGCGGTCGATGCCTATCGCGAGATGACCGTCGCAGCGCGCGCGGCCGCGGAGCGGGCGGTCGGCCCCGCCGAGTGCGACGCGCGCCTGCGCTGCACGCACGCCCCGCTCGCGGCGTGGGACGTCGGGGACGGGCAGCTTGACCTCGTGCACGCGGGCTTCTCGCTGCCGTTCGTGGCGGCCGCCGACTTTCCCGCGCTGTGGGAGCGGATCGTGCGCGCCATCCGCCCCGGCGGCCTGTTTGCGGGCCAGCTCTTCGGCCCCAACGACAGCTTCCTGCGGGAGAGCCCGGCCGGGTCGATGAATGCGCACGCGCGCGACGCGGTCGATCGCCTGCTCGCGCCCTTCGACGTGCTCTCGATCGCGGAGGAGGAGCGCGACGGCGTGATCGGCACGCCGCCGAACGAGCGCGTCAAGCACTGGCACGTGTTCCATATTGTGGCGCGTCGACGGGCGTGACCCGCGGTCGGGCGTGACCCGCCGTCAGCGCGCGTCGCCCGTGTCGGCAAAC
>JAIYBS010000006.1 GCA_027488415.1 Planctomycetaceae bacterium
ACGCCTGACGGCGTTCAGCGCACCTTCGACATACGGAAGACCAGCGGCTTCTCCGCCGGCTTCCCTTCGGCGGCCTTCGGCTCGACGGTCAGGCCCAGGGTGTCGGCACCGTCGAGCGCGTAGGTGATGCGCGCGAGGGCGCCGGCATTCGCCTTGGCAGGGTCCGCCGCGGGAACGAAGGTCGCGGAGCCTCCGCCAGCCCGCTCGAGCACGAGCTCCATCGGCTCCGTGCGCTTCGGGTCCGGCTCGAAGTTCCCGTGGACATGGATCTGACGGAGCACCACGCGGTCCTTCTCGGCGACGATCTGCGTGAACTCGTAGAACGGAACCGCGCCGTTTCCGAGGATGCGGCGGAACGAACCGAGCATCGAGGCGCCGCGCGGCTGCATCCAGTGCTCCTCGATCATGGCGCCGTTCGGCTGCTGCTGCGTCCACGCGCCGGCCATGAACGCGAGCGGCTCGAGCGCGGCGGCGCGCTTCGGGCCCGAGGCGGGCGCGCCGGGCGAGGATTGCGGCGCGGTTGCGGACGGCTGGGCGCTGCATGCGGCGAGCGCGAGGGAGGCGATGGCGGCGAGGCGAAGGATCATTTCGCACGCACTGTAGCGCGGGGCAGCCCCCCGGTGACGGTGGCTCGACCCGCGGGGGATCAGCCGGTCGCGACCTGCCACAGCAGGAACGCGTTCAGCCCGGCGATCACGATCGCGCTGCCCCATCCTGCCCACTTCACCCAGCCGCGTGCCGCGAAGTCGCCCATCTTGGCGCGCGACGTCGTGAACGCCATGAGCGGGAACACGGCGAACGGCAGCTGCAGCGACAGGATCACCTGCGAGAGCACCAGCAGCTTGCCGATGCCCCGCTCACCGAACGCCACCGCGACGGCGATCGCGGGCACGAGCGCGATGAGCCGCGTGACGAGCCTGCGGAGCCACGGCGGCAGGCGGAGGTCGAGGAACCCCTCCATCACGATCTGGCCGGCGAGCGTACCGGTGACCGTGGAGTTCTGGCCGCTGGCCAGCAACGCGACCGCGAAGAGCGTGCTCGCGAGCGAGGCGCCGAGGACCGGCGTGAGGAGCGCATACGCGTCGTGGATGTCGGCCACGTCCTGGTGCTCGGTGCCGTGGAACGCGGCGGCGGCGGTCACGAGGATCGCGGCGTTCACGAAGAACGCGAAGCCGAGGGACACGGTGGAGTCGATGGTCGCGAGCCGCAGCGCCTCGCGCCGCCCCTCGTCGGTGCGCGGGTACGCGCGCGTCTGCACGATGCTCGAGTGCAGGTAGAGGTTGTGCGGCATCACCGTGGCACCGAGGATGCCGATCGCGATGTAGAGCATCGTCGGGTCGTGGAGGATCCGCGAGTCGGGAAGGAACCCGAGCGCGATGCCGGCGGGGTCGGGGCGGGCGGCCCAGATCTCGTACGCGAAGCATGCGCCGATGGTGATCACCAGCGTCGCGACGATCGCCTCGAGCAGCCGGAATCCGTGCCGCTGCAGGAGGAGCAGCAGCATGACGTCGAGGCCGGTGATGACGATGCCCCAGACGAGCGGGATGCCGAAGAGGAGCTGCAGCGCGATCGCCGAGCCGATCACCTCCGCGAGGTCGCACGCGGCGATCGCGAGCTCGCACAGGATCCAGAGCACGAACGACACCGGCCGCGAGTAGTGGTCGCGGCACGCCTGCGCGAGGTCGCGCCCGGCGACGATCCCGAGCCGCACCGCCAGGTGCTGCAGGAGCAGCGCCATCAGGTTGGACGCCAGGATCACGAAGAGAAGCGCGTAGCCGTACTGCGCGCCGGCGGCGAGGTCGGTGGCCCAGTTGCCCGGGTCCATGTACCCCACCGCCACCATCAGTCCGATCCCGGTGAATGCCCACAGCCGGCGGGCGAAGGATGCCGCGCGCGGCGCGATGGGGATCGATGCGTTCGCCTCGCCGAGCGACGGGGACGTCGGCTCGCGCCACCAACCGCGGTCGCGTGGATTTCCGGGCAGATGCGCCATTCGCGCGGGGAGTGTAGGCGGGGAATGGCCGGATAACGGCGTGCCGCCCCCTTCCCTGCAACGGCCTGATTCGCTACACTTCCCGATCTGCCCCTGAGCGGGCGAAGGAATCCAGCAATGAAGAGCGACACCCATCCCACGTGGTACCCCGAGTGCAAGGTCTTCTACCGCGGCCAGCACGTCATGACCGTCGGCGCGACCGTGCCCGAGCTCAACGTCGAGGTGTGGTCGGGCTCGCACCCGTTCTACACGGGCCAGAAGACCTTCATCGACACCGCCGGCCGCGTCGAGCGCTTCCAGCGCAAGTTCGCCGGCGACTACTTCAAGAAGGACGGCGACAAGAAGGCCGCCGCCCCCGCGAAGAAGTAGCACCAACCAAGCAACCGTCGACAGCCGCGCCCCATCGGCGCGGCTGTTCGTTTTGGCCGGCCCGGCCGGCCCCCGCCACTGACCGACGCCGATGAAGTCGATCGAGGACAACCTCCGACGCACGCTCGACGCGATGGCCGCGGAGTTCCGCGCCGCCGGCGATGCGATGCTCGACCCCGAGGTGGCGGTCGACCACCGCCGCGTCCGGTCGCTGACGGCGAAGCGCGCGGCGCTGGAGCCCGCGGCGTCGCGGTGGGAGCGCTGGCGGGCGGCGGAGCGCGAGGCCGCGGACCTGCGCGGGATCGCGGGCGGCGGCGACGCGGAGCTTGCGGCCATGGCGCGCGCCGAGCTGCCGGGGATTGAGTCGAGCGCGGATGCGCTGCTCGACGAGCTGCAGCGGATCCTCGTGACGAGCGAGGACAGCCGGGTCGGCGCCGTGATCCTCGAGGTGCGCGCGGGCGTCGGAGGCGACGAGGCCGCGCTCTGGGCCGGCGACCTGCTGGACATGTACCGGCGGTTCGCGCAGCGGCAGGGGTGGTCGTGGGAGGAGATGGACGTTCGGCCCGGCGATGCCGGCGGGATCACCCAGGCGATCGTCGAGCTCGAGGGCAACGGCGTCTGGAGCGCGCTCGGCTACGAGGCCGGCACGCACCAGGTGAAGCGCGTGCCGGCGACCGAGGCCCAGGGCCGAGTGCATACGAGCACCGCGACGGTGGCGGTGCTCGCCGAACCGGAGGAGATCGACGCGGAGGTCGATCCGGCCGAGGGGAAGGAGATGATGACGACCGCGCAGGGGCCGGGCGGGCAGAACGTGAACAAGGTCGCGACCGCGGTCCACCTGATCCACCTGCCGACCGGCATCGAGGTGCGGATGCAGGAGACGCGCAGCCAGCTGCAGAACCGGGACAAGGCGTGGCGGCTGCTGCGCGCCCGCGTTCGCGAGGCGCGCGTCCAGGCGGCGGAGGCCGCCCGTAGTGCGGAGCGCCGCAGCATGATGGGCAGCGGCGGGCGCGCGGAGAAGATCCGCACCTACCGGTGGAAGGAGGCGATCGCCGTCGACCACCGCGTCGAGGAGTCGTTTCCGCTTTTCCGCGTGCTCGCCGGCGAGATGGACGAGCTCGTCGACGCGCTCCAGCGCAAGGACATCGCGGAGCGCCTCAAATCCGTACCCGGTTAAGTATGCACCATTTCGTTCTCTGGAGAACGAAATGGTGCATACTTCACCGGGTACGGATTTCAGTGCGGCATCGGGAAGCGCGTGCAGAACGCGCGGATCTCGGCGCGCACCTTCGCGGTCTCGGCGGCATCGCCCTTCGAGCCCATCACGCGGTCGAGCCAGTCGGCAACCTTCACCATCTCGGCATCCTTCAGGCCTCGCGACGTGAGCGCGGGCGTGCCCAGGCGCAGGCCGCTCGTGACCATCGGGGGACGCGGGTCGTTGGGAATGCCGTTCTTGTTGACGATGATGCCCGCCGCCTCGAGCCACTTCTCGGCGTCGGCACCGGTGAGGTCGGCGCTGCGCTGGCGCAGGTCGACGAGCATCAGGTGGTTGTCGGTGCCGCCGGTGCAGAGGCGGTAGCCGCGCTTGACGAGCTCCGCAGCGAGCGTGCGCGCGTTCGAGACGACCTGCTTGCTGTAGGCCGTGAACTCCGGACGCAGCGCCTCGCCGAACGCGATCGCCTTGGCGGCGATGATGTGCATGAGCGGGCCGCCCTGGCTGCCGGGGAACACCTTGCGGTCGAGCTTGGTGGCGATCTCCTGGTCGTTCGACAGGATCAGGCCGCCGCGCGGGCCGCGGAGCGTCTTGTGCGTGGTGGTGGTCACGACGTGCGCGTGCGGGAACGGGCTCGGGTGCACGCCGGTGGCCACCAGGCCCGCGATGTGCGCGATGTCCGCCATCAGGAACGCGCCCACCGAGTCCGCGATCGCGCGGAAGCGCGCGAAGTCGATGACGCGCGGATAGGCGCTGTATCCGCAGATGATCATCTTCGGCTTCGTCTCGAGGGCGATCTTCTGGATGGCGTCGTAGTCGAGGAGCTCGGAGGCGGGATCCAGCCCGTACTCGGCGATCTTGTAGAAGGTGCCGCTGAAGTTCGGCTTGAGGCCGTGGCTCAGGTGGCCGCCGCTCTTGATCGGAAGGCTGAGGACCGTGTCGCCCGGCTCGAGGAGCGCCATGAACGCCGCGATGTTGGCGTTGGCGCCGCAGTGCGGCTGCACGTTGGCGAATCCGCAGCCGAAGAGCTTCTTGGCGCGCTCGCGGGCGATGTCCGCGATCTGGTCGGGGAACTGGCAGCCGCCGTAGTAGCGCTTGCCCGGGTAGCCCTCGGCGTACTTGTTGGTGAGCCAGCTGCCGGCGGCGTGCATGACGGCGGGCGTGACGTGGTTCTCGCTGGCGATCAGCTCCAGCGTGGTGGCCTGGCGCTCGGCCTCGTGCGCCAGC
>JAIYBS010000297.1 GCA_027488415.1 Planctomycetaceae bacterium
AGCGAGCGGTCGGCGCGGGCGAGGAACGACTTGCGCACGAGGGCAAGCGTGATGCCGCTCGCGCCGAGGTTCTTCTGGCCGCTCGAGAAGATCAGCTCGTGCGCGGCGAGGTCGTACGTGCGCGAGAAGATGTCGCTGGTCGCGTCGCAGACGAGCGGCGCGGCGACGCGCGGCGGGCGCGCGAACTGCGTTCCCTCCACCGTGTTGTTCGAGCAGTAGCAGAAGTACGCGGCACCGGCGCAGTCGGCGATCTCGGAGTCCGCGGGGACGTGGTCGAACCGGCACGTCGCGCCGTCGAAGACCTTCTTGGTCCGCCGGACGCACGCGGTCTCCTTCTCGCCCTTGTGGCTCCACAGCCCCGTGTCGGCGAACGCGACCCAGCCGTCCTTGGGCACGAAGTTCATCGCGATGATCGAGAAGTGCTGCATCGAGCCTCCCGGGAGGAACAGCACCTCCCAGTCGTCTTCGACGCCGGCGCACGCGCGCACGCTGTCGAACGCCTCGGCGAGCAGCCGGTCGTACGCAGCGCCGCGATGGCTCTGCTCGAGCAGGCCGATTCCCGTCCCGTACAGGTCGAGCATCTCGGCCTGCAGCTGGGCCAGCACCGATTCCGGCATGCACGCGGGACCGGCGGAGAAGTTGTAGACCCGCCCGGCGGAGGGGGTGGTCGGCGGCTCGGGGGCACGGAGGGGGGCGATGGTGGTCATGGTGAACCGGAAAGGGTATTCGCGACGCGAACTCGGAGAAAAGCACGCCCGATATCCAATTTCTGCCGACTCCACGATGGGTGAACGCTTTGCTTTCCGTTCAGGAACACGGATGCATCCTCGGCCGCCATCCTCCGCCACGCCCTTCGGCACAAGCCTCGTCGTCATCGGCGCCGACGCCAAGGTTGCGCAGACCGACGGCAAGCTCGCGATGCGAGAGCTGCTGCAGGTTTCGGAGGAACGTCGCTTCGAGCTGCGCCCCGGGCCGGGATCGGGAATGGCGGCCGTCGACTTCGGGCCCGGCGTCCTCAACGTCACGCTGATCGGCGCGCCGCGAACCTCGCTGGAGGTCGAGTTCATGATCGTCGGACTCGGCCCGCTCCTGCTGGATGCCTGGTGCACGCTCGGCGCGCACGCCGGGGCGGACGTCCGGCTCATCGACGGGTTCGGTCGGCTGGCCGTGCCGGACCTGACCACGCGAGCGCCGGGCGCAGCTCCGCTCGAGCTCAGCGCCGGTCGATACCTCCTGGTGGCCGATGCATGCCACTGCGCGACCGCGCTCCGCATCGCGGAGCCGATCAGCGCCCGATCGCTCCGAGCTGCGGTCTGATCTTCGCCCTCGAACTCGACGCTGACCCCGGGGCCCGGCCAATGCCGTGCGCCGCGTCCACGCGTCGGTCACTCATGAACTCGCGCGTCAGCGCATCGCGGGAAGCGCGGAGGACAGCATGGCGGCGAACTCCGCCGCGGTTGCGGGCCTGCGCAGCGGATCGACGTCCAGCGCGGCATGCAGCGCATCGTCGATCGGGCCGGCGAGGTCCGGACGCCGCTCCGAAAGGCGTACGCGCGACTCGAAGAGCACCGCCTTGAGAAGCGCCATCGCGCCGCGGTCCTCCACCTCGTAGGGGAGGTGGCCGGCAAGCAGCTCGTAGAGCACCAGCGCGACCTGATAGACATCGGTCGCGGGCCCGACGCGGCTCGCCTTGCCGTCAGCCTGCTCAGGGCTCATGTACGCGAAGGTGCCGACGAGGTTGCCCGTCTCGGTGCGGAAGCCCGTGCGGTTGCCGTCCTCGCGGTGCAGGCGGGCGACGCCGAAGTCGACCAGCCGGGTCCGGCCGTCGCTCCCGACGAGGATGTTGTGCGGCTTGATGTCGCGGTGAATGACGCCGGCCGAGTGCGCGTGCGACAGCGCGTCAAGGACCTGCACGGCGAACTCGACGCGACCAGCGTCCGAGACCGAGTGCCGTCCGCACCAGCGGTCGATCGTGTCGCCCTCGACGAAGTCCATCGCCAGGTAGACCTGGCCGTCCACCGTGTGACCCGACTCGTGCAGCGCCACGATTCCTGGGTGCCGCAGCCGCGAGAGGATCCGGCTCTCCTGCCGGAAACGCAGGAGGGCCTGCGAGCTCGCGCCGACGTTCATCACCTTGAGCGCGACGCGCTTTCCGTTCTCCCAGCAGGTCGCCTCGAAGACGCGGCTGGTCCCTCCCGCACCAAGCCGGCGATCAATCCTGAAACCCACGACCTCCGGGAACCGCTCCGCTGCCCCTTCGCAGCTCCGCGAGACTTCCCGGTCGACCGGCAGATCGACCGCCGACTCATCCGCCGCCAGGAGCGCCACGACATCCGAGCGCGTTCCGTCGTCATTCCCGCAGGCGACGGACAGGAAGGCCTCGCGCTGCTCGGACGGCAGCTCCACGGCTGCCTCGAACAGGCGACGGACCAGCACCCAACGCTCGGAGGCGGCCACGCTCATGAGCCCGACGCACCCTTCCCCGAACCGCCGGAGGAGAGCCCGTACTGCTTCTCGAGGAACGCACGGGCGAACCGCCAGTCGCGCTCCGCGGTGGGCACGCTCGTACCGACGAGGCGCGCCACGTGATCCATGGCGACGCCACCGAAGATCCGCAGCTCCGCGACGCGGGCGCTGCGGGCATCGACCTTGGCCAGGCACTGCAGCGCATCCTCAAGCTCGAGCAGGCCGCTGACGTCCGCGGAACGGTCCGCCGGGTCGTAGGTGTCCATCGACGCGCCGCGCCGACCGGCACCGCGCTTCTTGCTTCCGCGGCGGCGCGCGTGGTCGACGAGGACGCTTCGCAGCACGGTCGCCGCGGTGGCGAAGAAGTGCTCCTCGCTCGCGAAGTCCGCGCTGTCGCGCTCGGCGAGCTTGAGGAACGCCTCGTTGACCACCGCCGTCGGCTGGAGGGTGTGGCCCACCGGCTGCGAACGCATGAACATCGCGGAGAGCTCTTTCAGCCGTCCGTAGATGCTTTCGAACAATTCAGGCAGGCTCGGCTCGCCGGAGGCGGCCGACGCGGGCAGGGAACTCATGGGAACCACTCCAGTCCAGGTAAACACGAACACGCCGAAACACGCTTTCGGGCATGAACGCCACGCTTCCCGGTTCCCGCTCTCCTGTGGTGGCCGCCGCGCAACCGGCGACCGGAAGACAGCATGCCGCGCATCCGGGTCGAGTCAAGCAGCGGGCGCAAGAAATCGCCGGGATCGACCGCCTGCGCCCGATTGCCTGCCTGAAACTTGCGGAGTTCCCGACATTGAACGAGAAAGAGCCCGGCGGGATGCATCGCTGCATCCCGCCGGGCTCGGGTCCGACCCCGGGAGGGACCGGACCAGGTTTGAAAAGGGCCAGGTGGACCCGGAACGTCGGGAACCACTGCCGACGCCATGAGAGGCGCGACTTCCCGCCGAAGAGGCTCACGGAATTCCGACTCAAGGGCAACTCGGAAACAAACTCGAAAATCCCCACCAAGACGCGATGGTTGCCGGGGCGACCTTGCGTTCTGAAAGGTGGACCTGCACCTGCCGCCCCGAGCACTGTCCGAAATCGGGTCCGAAAGCCACTCCCTTCGCGAGCCTGGCAGGGCCGCGGAGAACCAAATGCCCCCCGGAGTTACACGCCTCCGGGGGGTATTGTTTTGGTCCGCGAACCGCGGAAATCCATGAAATCGGCTGTCCAAGGCCGGCGATGGATCCGATGGTCACCCTTGGACGATGAGGGACCAGCCCATGGCGAAGAAGGCCTCTGCACGTCGCGCGACCCGAAAGGAAACCCCGATGACCAACGACAAGAAGCTCAATGCCAAGGATCTCGCGAAGGTTCAGGGCGGCGCCGCCAAGAAGGGCGCCTCCTCGGGCCTCGCCAAGGCCAGCGCCGGCCGCACGTCGGCGTCCGCGAAGGGCGTCAACCTCGGTTCGAAGCGGCGCTGACCGACGCGGGCGGCGGCGCGACGGGCGTCGTCCGCTCTGCCTCGAGCAGCGGCGGAATCTCGAGGAACGCCTCCGGGTCGGAGCCCGGGTCGCCCGCCTCCGGCGCGGGAAGCGTCAAGTCGCGGTCGATCGACAGCCCTGCCCTGCCGGGGATCATCCCCGCGGCATCGGACAGGTCGAGCAGCGCGAGCTGGTAGCCGACGACGGCGTTGGCCTCCGAGCGCTGCGCATCGGCCAGTTGCAGCAATGACTGGGTGAGGTCGGTGATCGTCGCCGCGCGCTTCTCGTAGAGCGCGCGGACGCCCTCGTATGCACGCGCCGCGAGATCGACCGCCTGGCGCGTGGCAATGACCGCCTGCCAGCCGGTGCGGGTGCGCGACACCGCGTCGTGCACGTCGCGCGTGATCGAGAGCCGCCGGTCTTGCGAGCTCGCGAGCTCTCGCAGCCGCTGGTAGAGCGCCGCCCGGAGGTCCGCCTTCGCGGCCTCGTTGCCGAGCGGCACCTGCAGGCGAACGCCCGCGTTGAAGGCCATCGCCACCGAGCCGCTCGCGCCCGACCCGGCGATCGCGTCCGCCATGCCGGTGCTCGCAAAGCCGACCGGCGCGGCGGTGCCGAACGCGTCGAGCCGCGGGAGCAGCCCGTTCTGCGCGACCTGCACGCCGAGCGTCGACTCGGCGATCGCGAGCTCCGCCTCGAGGAGCTCCGATCGCCGCCGGAGCGCGACGTCGAGCACGGTCTGCGGCACGAACCGGTACTGCACGAGCTCGGGCCCGGACCGGAACTCCACCGCCACCGAGTCGTCGAGCGGGAGGTCGGGCCGGTTCATCGCCTGCTTGAGGAGGCGCGAGCGCGAGCGCAGCAGCTCGCTGGCCGCGATCACGTCGTCGACCTGGCTCACCGCGAGGTAGCGCGCCTTCACGACCTCGGTCGTCGCGGCCATGCGGGCGGCCGCGAGGCGCTCGGCGACGGCGACCTGCTCGACCGCGCGGCGGTAGCTCTCGATGGCGATCTCGAAGGACCGCGAGGCGCCGAAGGCACGCCAGTAGTTCCGCTCCGCCTCGACGAGCAGCTGCTGCACCATCAGGCGGGTGCGCACCTCGACGCGCCGCTGGCCGAACTCGGCGACGAGGATGCTCGTCTCGTTCACGAGCCGCCCCGCGCCGCGGAGGAGCGGCTGGGTGAGCGAGACGCGCGGCACGCTCTGGTAGCCCTCGGACTCGTCCGGGTTGAGCGACGCGAGCTGGTTGTCGAAATAGAGCAGCCGCCAGTCGACGTCGAGCTGGCCGCCGTCGGCGAGCGGAACGTTCAGGTTCGGCCGAACGTTCGCGTTCCAGAGCTCCTCCTGCAGCGGGGGCTCGAAGTTGACGTCGCGGCCGCCGTCGGCGATCAGGCCGAAGGTCCACTCGAACTTCGCGCGCTCGCGCAGGACGCGCTCGTTGGCGATCGCCGGGTCGATGCGCGCCACCTTGATGCCGAGGTTGTGCTCGAGCACGGCGGCGCGGACGTCGGAGAGGTCGACCGCCTGCTTGCGCTGGCCGGGCTCGAGCACCGCGAGCTCGTCGGGGGACGGCGGCGCCGCCGCGTTCGGCGGCAGCGGTCCCGCCTCGCCGATCTGCGCGAGGTCCGCGCCGTCGAGCCGGCCGAGTCGGTCGGCGACGTCCTGCGAGAGGACGCCGCGGTCGCGGTAGGGCGAGTCGCAGGCGCATGCCGCGGAGGCAAGTGCGGCGAGGAGCGTGGCGCGCCGCAGACTCATGCGCCCTCCCCCGGCCGCGCGGGTACGTCGAGCAGCTGCCGCCGCACGAGCTCGCGGAACGGGCCGTCCGCGGCGGCGAGCTCG
>JAIYBS010000305.1 GCA_027488415.1 Planctomycetaceae bacterium
CTGGCGCTCCTCGCCTCGTGCGAGACCGTCTCGTCCGAGACCTCCGACGGCCGCCCGATGCCTCCGCCGGCGCGCGCCGCGCAGCGCCCCCCGGACGCCGTGCCGATCAACGCGATGAGCGTGCTGTATGCGCCCAAGCCGCAGGACACCGACGCCAACGGCCGTCCGGACCGGCTCGGGATCGAGCTCTACCTCTTCGCTCGGCCGTACCCCGCGCCCGTGTGGCGCGACGGCACGTTCACGATCACCGCGTACCCGATGGGGAAGGCGGGCAACCCCCTCGCGCCCGGCGCCAACCCGGTGCACACCTGGACGCTGAACACGCGCACAGGCGCGCTGGACCGGTTCCGGAGCCTGATCGGCGAGGGCTTCCGGACGCAGGTCTCCCTGCTCGACGGCGGCGGCACGGACCGCATTCCGGGGATGGCGCTCGACTTCGTCGCGTCGTTCCAGCCCGAGGGCGACGCGCCGCGCGTCTGGTGCGACGGCGTCCGCTCGCTCTCGTTCGCGCCGGCCGAGGTCGGCGAGGTCCGCTGACGGCGCGTTAGCCTGTGCGCATGTCGCTCACGGCGGCCATCGCCCGCGCCGCGCTCGCCGCCTCCGCCGGCAGCGTCGACGTGCAGGCCGAGCTCGACGCGATGCGCGCCGATCTCGCCGGGATCCGCGCCGCGCAGGGCGAGCGGTGGCTCACGGAGCGCCGCGCCGGCGAGATCCGCGCGCTCGTCGCCGACGCGCTCGCCGACTCCTCCGCACGGACCTCGTGGAACGCCTCCGGCGACCGCATCGGATGGGACGACGGGTTCGTCCTCCGCTCGTCGGACGACTCGTTCCTGGTGCGCATCAACATGCTCGGGCAGGGGCGCTTCGTGCTGAACAACAACACGCAGCCCACCGGCTCGCAGCCGCCCGCGGCGGTCCCCGACTCCGGCACGAACCGCAACGACCAGAACACCTGGGGCTTCGAGGTCCGTCGCGCGCAGCTCTTCTTCTCCGGCCACGTCACCGACCCGAGCGTCGAGTACATGTTCGGAATGGCGCAGGACTCGCAGACCGACCCGTACTTCCTGCAGCAGCGCGGGGTCGGGCTGATCTACGCGTACGTCCGCAAGCGCTTCGGCGACTCGCTCTCTGTCACCGTCGGCAGGCAGAACGCGCCGTTCACCGCGGAGAGCACGCTCTTCAACGCGGGCTTCACCCAGATGGGCGAGTACTCGATCTTCGAGTACCGCGCCGGACTCGGCCAGCAGACCGGCGCGTGCCTCGAGTGGCGCGACGACGCCGTGCGCTGGCAGGGCGGGTGGTTCGACGACGTCGTGCCGATCCCCGGGAACCTCGCGCAGTGGAACAGCCTCTTCAACGCGGGCGTGGCCGTCAGCTCGCGCCTCGAGTGGAAGCCCGCCGGCACGTGGGCGCAGTTCGCCAAGGAATCGAGCTTCCGCGGCGAGGACCTCGGCATCGCCCTCGGCGGCGGCGTGTCGTGGGCGACCGGGCGCAGCATCAACAGCCTGATCGGGATCGATGCCTCGCAGTTCGCGGCCACGGCCGACGCGCGGGCCTCGTTCGGCGGCGCCAACGCGATCGCGCAGCTCTACTGGAACGACGACGGGCAGGACGGCACGGACCAGTGGGGCATGAACCTGCAGGGCGGCGCGTTCCTCGCCGACGACGTGGAGGCGTTCGCCGCGCTCAGCTGGTTCCGCGTCGCGGATCCGCAGTGGTTCGTGCAGGCGGGAGGAAACCTTTACCTGCACGGCAACGCGCTCAAGCTCACCGCGATGGCGATCGTGCCGCTCGGCGGGAGCTTCGCCGACGCGAGCACCTATTCGCTCGCGGGGACCGGCGTGTCGGACGTCGCGAACAACTTCTCGTTCGTCGCCCAGCTGCAGGTCATGTTCTGAGCGGGTCCCGGAAACGACGACGCCCGGCGCGGGGCCGGGCGTCGGAACTGGGGAACTAGGATTCGAACCTAGACAAAGTGAGTCAGAGTCACTTGTGCTACCGTTACACCATTCCCCAAGGGTGAAGCGACAATTCTAGCCAAGATCCGGGCAGCACGGAAGGGGCGTTCCCGCCCGGATAAGCGGGTCGGACGCGCGCGTCTCCGAAGGCGGCGTCACTTCCCGGCGTTGGGCTGCGGCGCGGGCTGCGGGCGGATGGCCCGATGCACCGCGTCCTCCTTGCGGACCTGCTGCTCGAGCTCGGCGATGCGCTTGCGCGCGGCGGCGAGCTCGTCGGACGGAGCGGCTGCCGGTGCGGCGGGCGCGGCCGCCGCGGGCAGCGGCTCGGTCGACGCGGTCGCGGGCACCTGCGGCGCGACCTCGCCGACGCGGCGAACCATGTGCTTCGGGTCCCACGCGGCGAGCGTGACCGCCGCATCGCGGCGCTGCCCGGCGCGGAGCACGACGAAGGAGATCACGTCGCCGGGCTTGGCGGCGCGAACCACGGCGCGGACCTCCTCGGGCGAGGCGTTCGGCGAGCCGTTGACCGCGACGATGACGTCGTGCGCCTGGACCCCCGCCTGGTCGAGCGGAAGCCCCCCGATCACGTTCGCCACGTACGCGCAGTGCGAGCCGTCGGCCGCGGTGTGCGCGGCGTTGAGGTGCGCGAGCGCCGCCGCGGGAATTGGCTCGAGCCGCCCGCCGAGCATCGTCGCCGGCGGCACGAGCACCTTGCCGTCGAGCGTGCGGTAGGTGCCCGCGGCCTCCGGCGCGCCGTGCTGGGGCGTCCAGGACGCGGGCATGTCGAGCCGCTCGATCACCGTGCCGCCCGCGTCGACGACCGCCACGCGGTTGCCGTCGCGCACGATCCGCTCCGCGGGCACGGGCTCGGAGTCCATCCACACCTCGACGTGGTTGTCCGCGAAGGCGCGAAGCTCCCAGCGGTGCGCCTTGCCGTCGCGCGCGGGCGCGTCGGCGAATCGGTCGCCCGTCGTGGGGGCGGCAGCGACCGGAGCGGGTGCCGCGGCGGGCGCCGCCTGCTCCGAGGTCGCCTCGGCGACCGCGGGTTCCGCCATCGCGGCGGACGCCTCCGGCGCGGAGGCTTCCGGTCCCTCGGAGGCGCAGCCGGCGGCCAGGATGGCGATCGAGCACAGCGTCAGGGCGTGTGAGGCGCGCATGGGAGGAAGCATACAAGCCGCTATCTTTCCATCGCATCGCGCAGCCATGACCCGGAGTCCCCGCACCATCCTCGTCCCGCCCGCACTGGCTCTGGCCGCGTGCGCGGGTGCGATCGTCCCGGCGGCGTGCTCCGACCGCGCCGGCAGCGACGTCGCGGTGGCGGGCGCCGGCGCGACCTGGCGCTGGCGCGCCGAGAGGATGGAGATCAGCGCGCTCACCACGCCGCTGCGCTCCGCGGAGCCCGGCCGGCAGGCGCTCGACGTGCGGATCGAGTTCTTCGACAGCGAGCGCGACGAGACCAAGGCGCTCGGGCAGCTCGTCGTGGTCGTCCGGTTCGACACGAACGAGATCGGCCGCGTCGCGGCGGACCTCGCCGGCGTCGGCGGCCATTCCCGCGCCTGGGACTCGGTCACCGAGACCTACTCGCTGCGCGTGCCGCTCTCGATCGAGCCTCCGCCGGGCCGCGTGCTCGTCGTGCAGGCATCGTTCGACGGCATCGACGGCGCACGGATGTCGGCCTCGCGCGAGGTGCGCTGGCCGGAGACGGCGAAGTGAGCGCGCCCGGCGACCCGGCCGCGCCCGCCGCCCGTCCGCTCGGCACGCTTGCCGCCGACGCGCTGCTCCTGACCGCCGCGGTCATCTGGGGCTCGACCTTCATCGCGCAGAAGCTCGCCACCGAGCACATGGGGCCGGTCAGCTTCAACGGCGTGCGCTTCACGCTGGGGGCGCTCGTGCTGCTGCCGTTCGCGATCCGCCGGTTCCGCGCGATCGCCTCCCCGCGCGTGCGGCGCGAGTCGATCGTCGGCGGCCTCCTCGCGGGCGTCGCGATGACCTTCGGCAGCTCGCTCCAGCAGGTCGGCATGCACTCGACCACCGCGAGCAACGCCGGGTTCATCACCGGGCTCTACGTGATCATCGTGCCGATGCTCGGGCTGTTCGTCGGCCAGCGCGTCGGGTGGCCGGTGTGGTGGGGCGCGGTGCTCGCGGTCGTCGGACTCTTCTTCCTCAGCCTCTACGACCCGGAGGGCGGCTCGTTCGCCGTCAACGCGGGCGACCTCTGGGTGCTCGGCTGCGCGTTCGCGTGGAGCTTCCACGTGCAGATCATCGGCTGGGCCGCCCGCGAGGCGGACCCGTTCGTCATCAGCGTGGTGCAGTTCGCGGTCACCGGGCTTGTCGCGCTCGCGGTCTCGCAGGCGCTCGCGTTCGCGATGCCCGACTCCGAGTGGGGCGCGCGCGAGGCGATCGACCTTCCGACGCTGCGCGCGGTGCTCGGCCCGCTCCTCTTCGCCACGCTCCTCTCCACCTGCATCGCGTTCACGCTGCAGACGGTCGCGCAGGGGAGCGCGCCGCCGGCGCACGCCGCGATCCTCCTCAGCCTCGAGGGCGTGGTCGCGGCCATCGCCGAGGCCGCCTGCCTCGCCGCGGGGTGGAGCGGGCTCGGGGCCCCGTTCACGCGCTGGAAGGTCCTCGGCTGCGCGCTGATGTTCGCCGGGGTCCTGCTCAGCCAGTGGCGCCTGCGCCCGCCCGGCCCGGCCGCGGATGCCGGGGCGCCGGCCGCCTGACTCCTATACTGCTCGTCCCATGTCGATCGAGACCCTCGCCTTCGCGCCCGGAACCCGCGTCCAGGTCACGCAGCAGCTGCCCGCGGTCCGTCGCGTCGGCACCACCACCGTCGAGGGCACGGTCCTCCGCTACCGGCAGTCCAAGACCGGCAGCTGGTTCGCCCACGGACTGCACGACCGCCTCTGGCTCGACCGCCTCGAGCTCCGCAAGGACGACGGCGAGGTCGTGGTCCTGAACCTCGACCAGTACACGGTCATCGTCCCGGTCGGCTGACCCGGACGCGCACGGTTCGTCAACCGACCTGCGACGGGGCCACGGTCACCTGCGTGCGCGCCGCGCGCCAGGCGGCACCCATCTCGCGCCCGATGTACTCGTTGACGCCCGACAGCGTGAGGCGGTCGAACTCGGCCGCGCTCTCCGCGAGGTTCATCGCCCGGCCGAGCCGCCACACCTGCGACGCGATCGCGGCCGCGCGCGCGCTCGAGCTCTCGCCGCTCATCACGAGGCCCGCCTTCGCGCCGACGACCGCGTCGCGGAACTCGTCCTCGGTGATGCCCTGCTCGAAGCGCTCGAGCTCCCGGAGGATGCACTCGAGCGTGGTCGGCGCGCGCTCGTGGGTGCTGCCCGCGTAGACCTGGACCAGCCCGCGGTCTCGCCCGAGCGAGCTGCTCGCGCCGACCGAGTAGCAGAGCCCTCGCTTCTCGCGGACCTCCGTGAACAGCCGGCTGCTCGTCGCGCCGCCGAGGACGCGGATCGCGACCCGGTGCGCGTAGGCGTCGGAGCCGCGGTCGGGCGGGGCATCGAGTCCGATGGCCAGGTGGGTCTGCTGGGTGTCGAGCTCCACGAGGTGGGTGCCGCGGCTGGCGGGCGCGCGCTCGGTCGGCTCCGGGTCGCCCCCCTGCCAGCCCTCGAGCAGCCGCTCGACCATGTCGCGCGCGCGCTCCGGCTCGATGTCGCCGGCGATCCCGATGATGGCGCCCTGGGGCCGTGCCCGGCGCTCCCAGGCGGCGCGGATCCCGTCGGCGGTGAGCGCACGGAGCCCGGCCTCCGTGCCGTAGCCGGTGCGGTTGAACGGCGCCGGCATCGCGTGCTCGCGGAGCTTCACGCCCGCGAGGTGCTGGGGCTCGTCCTGCAGGCCCTTCAGCGCCTGGAGCGCCAGGGCGCGGACGGCCTCGAGGGCCTCGGGGTCGAGGTTCGGCCGCAGCACGGCAAGCGAGAGAAGTCGCATCGCCTCGGGCAGCCGGTCGCCCATGCAGAGCGTCGAGAGCGAGAGGTGATGGACCGCCGCCGTCCCGTGCCGCTGCGCGCCGAGCGCGTCGAAGGCATCGGAGTACTCGCGGCTCGACATCCCGCCGGCGCCGCGCAGGATGAGCTCCGACAGGACCGTCGACTCGCCCTCGCCGGCATCGCCGAGCGGATCGCCCCCAGTGCCGACGGGCAGCATCCAGACGGCGGCCGCGCTTCGGGTGCCGGGCATCCGCTCGCACGCAAGGCGTGCCCCGGAGGAGAGCGTGAACCAGCGCAGCAGGTCGGTGGACATCGTCCGGGGAGGGTATCAGCGCACGAAGTCGGCGAACCACTCGTCCGTGGTGCGCAGGCCCGGGCGCTGGCCCGACAGCCAGCGCGCCATCCGGAGCGCGCCGAGCGCGAAGAGGTCGCGGCTCGTCGCGGAGTGGGACACCGTGACCCGCTCGCCCTGCCCGCAGAACGAGACGGCGTGGTCGCCGATCACGTCGCCGGCCCGGATTGAGTGGATTCGGCCTGAATCCATGGGTTTCCCGCTCCCCCGAGCGACCGCCTCCGCGAGGCTGCGAGCGGTGCCGCTGGGTGCGTCGAGCTTGCGCGAATGGTGGGTCTCGACGATGTCGACGTCGAACCCGGGGAGGAGCCGGGCCGCCTCGGCGACGAGGCGGCGGGTGACCGCGACCCCGAGCGAGGTATTCGGCGCGACCATCGCGGGGACGCGCTCGGCGGCGCGGCTCACCGCGTCGAGCGATGCTTGGGAGAGCCCGGTGGTGCCGACGAGGAGCGCGCAGCCGAGCTCTCCGGCGATGGCCGCGGCGCGCATCGCGCCGTCGTCACTCGAGAAGTCGATCACCACGTCCGCCTCGCCGGCCCGCACGCCGAGCTCGTCGTCCCGATCGAGGCTGCGCACGGCATGGCAGCCCGGCTCCGACGGGATGCACGCGCAGATGCGCTGACCCATGCGTCCGTTCGCTCCGTGCAGCACGATGCGCAGCTGCTTCGGCATGTCGTGCTTCGGCAGGTCGCGAGATTTTTCCGCGTGCGCGTTCGGGGCGGCGTTCATGCGCGCATTGTGCGCGGCGCACGCGCGATCTGCTCGTGATTTGCCGATGAATTCACGCGCATCGCGCTGTTTGCAGCCAATGCCGTAGCGCACCGGACGGAGGCGACAAGGGGTGCCGGAAGAAAAGTTGGAAAAATTCTCCTCATCCCCCTTCCCATGCTGTGCCGATAAAGGTACTAATGACACTCGCTCAGGGGCTATGTTACGCGGGCCACTGGGCACTCCGACACCTTCGCGTAACGCAAGGGAGCCACCACCATGGCTAAGAAGAAGGCTGCCAAGAAGGCCACCAAGAAGGTTGCCAAGAAGGCTGCGAAGAAGAAGAGCAAGTAATTCTGCTCGACCGGACAACACCAGCAGGGCCGGCCGAGCGCCGGCCCTGTTGGTTTTTGTGACTTCCGAATCGCGCAGGGGCAGGGGAACCCCTCCTGATTTCGCTAGGATTCCGCGCTCCCCGGGCGACCCCGCTGACGGGATCGCCCGGCCCCCAGGACCAATCATGGCACACATCATTGCTGAACCCTGCATCGGTACGAAGGACGCGGCGTGCGTCGAGGTCTGCCCCGTGGATTGCATCCACCCGGGCAAGAACGAGGGCGACCACGCCGAGGCCAAGCAGCTCTACATCGACCCGGACACCTGCATCGACTGCGGGCTGTGCGTCGACGAGTGCCCGGTGCACGCGATCTACCCGCAGGAAGACCTCCCTGCCGAGTGGAAGCAGTACATCCAGATCAACGCGGACTTCTTCAAGAACCGGAAGTGACGGTGCGCGGCGGCCGTCGGAGCCGCAGCAACGCGCCCGAGCGACTGGCATCCCGAAACGACGACGCGCGCCGGAATCCGGCGCGCGTCGTTGCTTTTCGGTTGCGGTCGGGAACTCCGGACCGGTACGGTCGGCAGGGACGCCGGCGCGCGGTCACTCGTCGCGCTTCTCGGCGAGCTTGGTGACGCCCGCGGGCGCGTCCGGCTTCTCCGTCCAGTCGGCGGCGCGCGGGCCGAGGTTCAGCTCGGTCGGCATCGTCTTGCGGTAGCCGAGCTTGCGGATGATCTCGAGCACGTCGGTCCACGACGGGAAGGTCTTGTGGTTCACGCGCTTGAAGGCATCGATCGCGAGCAGGA
>JAIYBS010000039.1 GCA_027488415.1 Planctomycetaceae bacterium
AGCGCCCGGGCGGACTCGTCCGCCTCGAACAGTCCGGCCGGCACGACGGAGAACAGGCGCGCGATCAGGAGATCCGGGAAGACCGCGAGGCGCGTGTTGTAGGTCATCACCGCGTCGTTGTAGGCCTGGCGCGCGAAGGCGATCCGGTTCTCGGTGGAGACCAGCTCCTCCTGCAGCTGCAGCGCGTTCGCGTTCGCCTTCAGGTCGGGGTAGCGCTCCATCACCAGCATGAGGCGGCCGAGCGCGGACTGCAGCACGCCTTCCGCGCCGGCGAGGGCCGCGGTCGCGGCCGCGTCGCCGGGCGCGCCGCCGAGCCGCTGCTGCGCGCCCACGGCGGCGGCACGCGCGGCCGTGACGGCCTCGAGCGTCTCGCGCTCGTGCGCCATCGCGCCCTTCACCGAGGCGACCAGGTTCGGCACGAGGTCGTGGCGCCTCCTGAGCTGCACGTCGATCTGCGCGAACGAGTTCTGCACGCGCACGCGCCGCGAGACGAGGCCGTTGTACACGGCCATCACCCAGATGCCGAGGATCGCGATCGCCGTGACGCCGACGGCGAGCACGACCAGCGGTGCGGCGGAGGCAAGCAGCGGTGAACCGACTTCGGGCATCGCCATGCGCATAGTTCTAGCATCCACCGCCATGGAGCACCGACCGACCATCCTGGTGACCGGCTTCGAGCCGTTCGGCGGCAGCGCGGAGAACCCGTCGGCCGTCCTCGCGGGGCACTTGGTCGCATCGGGCCACCCCGAGGCGACGGTCGTCGGCGGCGTGCTCCCGGTGGTGGGCGGCACGGAACTCGGTTCCGCGCGCCACGCGCTCGACCGGCTGATCGACGCGTACCGCCCCGGGGCCGTCATCTGCTTCGGCGAGGCCCACGTCCGGGGCGAGGTGAGCGTCGAGCGGGTCGCGGTCAACCTGCGTGACTACCGGATCGCGGACAACGCCGGACGCTCGGCCGCGGACGAGCCGGTCGTCCCCGGATCACCCGATGCGTGGTTTGCGACCCTCCCGGTGAACGCGATCGTCGCGGCGCTCCGGGCGGAGGGCGTTCCTGCCGGCCGGTCGCTCACCGCGGGCACGTTCCTCTGCAACGAGGTCATGTTCCACGCGCTCGACCGCGCGCAGCGCGAGGGAAGCGGAATGCTGGCCGGGTTCGTACACCTCCCGCAGCTCGAGTCACAGCATCGGCTTCGACCCGTCGATGCGCGGCCGATCCCCCTCGACGAACTCCTCCGCGCGGGCGAGGTCGTCGTCGCGGAAACGTCCCGTTCGCTGCGCGGGTGAGAAACGACACCGCCATCGCCAAGGAACTTGACGACGGTGTCGCGAGGGGTCGTTCAAAAGACGCATGCCTCTGGCCCTGTGCCAGGGCATGCGCCGCACCCTGTGTGTGGACTTCAGGGTGCATTCCGGAGCACATGCGGTGATACGCTCCGGACGACCTTGTTACGCCCGGCCTCCGCGCGGGTTCGTGAATCCGAGCGAATTTCTGTTGATATCCAAGCCCGAACCATGCTCGCACGCAGCACCTGCCATCACCGCCGATTCGAGATCACGCTCGCGGATCCCGCGCGTCGCAACGCGCTCGGCGAGGCGATGTTCACGGCGATGCACGAGCGACTGCTCGTCGCGGCGCTCGCGGCCGATGATCGGCTCATCGGTCCCGACGGAACGCACGTGGGTGCCGACGTCGTCGTCCTGCGCGGCGAGGGCCACTCGTTCTCCGCCGGCTTCGATCTTCCTGCGTGCGTGGAGCGGCCGGCCCTGCTGCGCGACTTCGTGCTCGATCTCTCCCGCATCGTGCTCCTGCTCCGCGCGCTCCCGGTGCCCGTCGTCGCCGAGGTCCGCGGGGCCGCGCTCGCGGGAGGCTGCGCGTTGCTCGCCGGATGCGACTTCGTCGTCGTCGCGCCGGATGCGCAGCTCGGCTACCCCGTGCACCGGATCGGCGTCAGTCCCGCGGTGACGGTTCCCGCGTTCATGGCGAACGCCGGGCCCGGCCGCGCCCGCGAGGTCACCGTCGGCGGCGCGATCCACGACGGCCCGTCCGCGGTGCGTGCGGGGCTCGCGACCCATTGCGCGGCAACGCCGCAGTCGACGGCGGACGAGGCGGAGATGCTGGTGACGTCGCTCCTCGCCAAGGGGCCGCAGGCGCTCCGCGCGACGAAGCGCTGGCTCAACGAGCTCGACGGGACGCAGGACGAGACGCGATTCCGGCACGCCGCGGAGGCGAGCGCCGCTGCCGCCGAGGGCGACGAGTTCGCCACGATGCTGCGCGCGTTCTGGGAAACCCGTTCCAGGTAAAGGTGCCCGGGATTTCGGCGTGCGCGGACGAAATCCCGGGCACCTTTACCTGGAACGGGATTCAGGCTTCGCTGACGTCGTAGCCGGCCATGTACCCGCCGCCCTGCATGCGCAGGATCTGGCGGGCGAGGTCGTTCGCGAGCGCGCTCGCGCCGAAACGGAACAGGTGCGGCGAGAGCCACTCGTCGCCGAGCGTCTCCTTCACCATCACCAGGTACGCGATCGCCTGCTTCGCGGTGCGGATGCCGCCCGCCGGCTTCATGCCGATCCTCAGCCCGGTGGCCAGGTGGCAATCGCGGATTGCCTCGAGCATCACGAGCGTGACGGGCATGGTCGCCGCCGGCTGCACCTTGCCGGTCGAGGTCTTGATGAAGACCTCGCCGTCCGCGGGGGCGGGAAGCCCGGGCACCGTGCACGCGGCCTCGATCGCGAGGTCGCTCGCGCGCCGCACGTTGTCGAGCGTCTCGAGCTCGCCCGTCTCGAGGATGATCTTCAGGTGCGCCGGCGAACCCTTCGGCGGCTGCGCGCACATCGCGCGCGTCTCGCGGATCTCGCGCGTGACCTCGTCGAACCGGCCGGACAGGAAGAGCCCCCGGCTGATCACCATGTCGATCTCGTCGGCCCCGGCCGCGATCGCGTCGGCGCAGTCCCGCAGGCGGATGTTGAGCGGGTACTGCGCGCTCGGGAACCCGGTCGCGACCGCGGCGACGTGGACGCCGCTTCCCGCGAGCGCCTCGCGCGCGACGGGAACCATCGTCGGGTAGACGCACACGGCCGCGACGCTCGGCACGGGCGGGTCGAGCGCGGGGCGGCCCGCCGGGACCTCGACGGGCACGATCGCCTTGCGGCACAGTCCGCGCACCTTCTCGGGCGTGTCCTTGCCCTCGAGCGTCGTCAGGTCCAGCATGGAAACAGCACGCCGGAGGGCGTGCTGCTTCGACGAGCTCTTGATGGACCGCTTCGCGAACGACTCCGCTCGGCGCGCGGCCATGATGGCGTCGACGCCGGGCATGGCGTCAGCCGCCGCGGGCGACGCGGAACAGCTCCGGCACCGGGATGGCCTGACGCAGGAGCAGGGCCTTCTCGCCCGAGTTCGCGTTCTCGATGTAGTAGATGAAGAGCATCTCGCCGCGGCCGTCGAGCACCCAGAGGGCCTCGTACGGCTTCGAATCCGGCCCGAGGCCGGTGTTCAGCGTGACGACGCTCGTGCCCTGCCCGCCCTGGTTGGCGGCACCGGCGCCGTACGCCGCGTTGAACGGCAGGCGTCCGGCCTGGATGATCGTCAGCGCGGCGAGCAGGAAGGCGGAGGCCCAGAGCGCGGCCGAGGCCACGGTGATTCCCTGGCGGCGCGAGGCGACGGTCGGAGCGTTCTCGTTGGTGTGTTCCATCGCGTTGCTCCTGTTCAGCGGGTCTTGGCCGCCTGCGCGGCGTCCATGGACATGTTGCGATAGCCGAGGCCGACGAGGCGCTTCTGGTTCTCGTACCAGCTGATCGCGACCACCTCGTTCGTGGTCTCGTCGGTGATGTAGCAGACGCCCTGCACGATGCCGTTGACCGTGCCGCCGACCATGGTGTACGTGCTGCGCGGACGCAGCTGTGCGACGGCGGACGGCATGAAGGTCACGCCGGCGAGCGCGACCAGGAGACCGGCGTTCAGGAGGATGAGCGGACGGATCGACTTGCGGGGCATGGCGTTCTCCGGGGCCGGACGCGCCGCAACGATGCGGGCATCGCCGGACCGACCCGCGGAGGATACACCCCTCAGAACCGGCGGCCGCGCCGGGCGACGCATTCGCCCGGCTGGTGGTCGAGCACCAGCCGCCACGACTCCTGGTCGGCGAGCTCGAGGAGCGCCCGCTTGGTGAGCATCGTCTGGTACGGCAGCATGTCGTAGCCGAGGCTCGCGGAAAGATGCGCGTGATGGATCGTGGGCATCACGTCGCCCGGGTAGCAGACGGTTCCCTCGGCATCGCGCCAGACCACCACCTGGTGACCCCAGGTGTGCCCCGCGGCCGGCATCACGCGCACGCCGGCCACGACCTCGGCCTCGCCCTGGTGCAGCTCGAGGCGGTCGGCGATCGGGTCGATGTGCGTGCGCAGGTAGGTGCGCGTCATCGTGCTGCGGTTCGCGAGCGCGTCGTTCCACTCCTGCCGCTGCACGTGGATGCGCGCCTTCGGGAAGACGAGCTCCGGCGTGCCGTCCGCGGCAAGGCGCGTGAGCCCGCCCGCGTGGTCGAAGTGCAGGTGCGTGAGGACGACGTCGTCGATCGACGCCGGGTCGACGCCGATCTCGGCGAGCGCGTGCTCGATGGTCCGCACGCGGCCGTCGGCGGCGCGCTCGAACTCGTAGATCGCCTGCTCCTTGTCGGTCCACTTGCCGCCCGCGCCGGCCTCGACGAGCGTCCGGCGGACGCGTCCGCCGCCGCCCTCGCCCGCGCGCTCGACGAGCACGCAGTTCATGGCCAGGCCGATGCGGTTGTCGGCGTCCGGCGGCATCCAGCGCGCCCACATGCTGCGCGGGATGATGCCGAACATGCCGCCGCCGTCGAGGCGGAAGCCGCCCGCGCGGAGGATGCGCCAGGTGGAGATGGGGAGGTTGCCGGACACCCTGACGTCCGGGTCAGCTCTTGACGACGCGTGCCTTGCCGGTGCCGGCAGGGACGCGCGCCATCGCGTTGCGGGTGTCGACGACGAGCTTCGCGTGCTTCGCGATGTTCCCGTAGTCGACCGCGTCGTGATCGGTGTGGATCAGCACGCAGCCCGAGCCCTTGAGGTTGGCCTCGCTCAGCTCGACGCTCTTCAGGTCGATGCGGTACTTGCGCATCGACGGGTACGTCGGGATGTGCGGGTCGTGGTAGCTGACCTCGGCGCCGCGGTCGCGCAGCAGCTCGATGATCTCGGCGCTCGGGCTCTCGCGCGCGTCGTCGATGTTCTTCTTGTAGGCGACGCCGATCACGAGCACCTTGGAGCCCTTGAGGCTCTTGCAGTCGTCGTTGAGCGCGCCCTGCGTCCGCTCGATCACGTAGTGCGGCATCGCGGTGTTGACCTCGCCCGCGAGCTCGATGAAGCGGGTCGTGCGGCCGACCTCCTTGGCCTTCCAGGTGAGGTAGAAGGGGTCGATCGGGATGCAGTGGCCGCCGAGCCCCGGGCCCGGATAGAACGGCATGAAGCCGAAGGGCTTCGTGCTGGCCGCGGCAACGACCTCCCACACGTCGATGTTCATGTCGGTGAGCACCGTCTTCATCTCGTTGACGAGGGCGATGTTCACGGCGCGGAAGATGTTCTCGAGGAGCTTCGCGGTCTCGGCGACCTCGGCGCTGGAGACGAAGTGTGCCTTGCTCACGACGCGGCTGTACAGCGCGAAGGCGAGCTTGCCGGAGACCTCATCGGTGCCGCCGACGAGCTTCGGGATCACGGACGCCGAGAAGTCCGGGTTGCCCGGATCCTCGCGCTCGGGGCTGTAGGCGAGGAAGTAGTCCTCGTTCCGCTTCAGGCCGGTGGCATCGAGGATCGGGCCCATCTCGTCGCGGGTCGTACCCGGGTAGGTCGTGCTCTCGAGGGTGACCAGCTGGCCCTTGCGGAGCACCTTCGCCACGAGCTTGGTCGACTCGATCACGAAGGTGAGGTCCGGCTCCTTGTGGTGGCCGAGCGGGGTCGGCACGCAGATCAGGATCGCGTCGGCCTTCTTCAGATCCTCGGCGTTCGAGGTGCCGAGGAAGCCCTCGTTCGCCTTCAGGTAGTCGAAGAACGGCTGCCCGAGGTGGTGGATGTAGGGTTTGCCGGCCTTCAGGTTGTCGATCTTGCGCTGGTCGATGTCGAAGCCGACCACCTTGTAGCCGGCCTTGAGGCAGGCGTGCGAGAGCGGGAGGCCGACGTAGCCGAGGCCGACGATGCCGATCGTTGCGGACTTCGATTCGAACTTCTTGAGGAGTTCGGTGGCGGTCGCGTTCATGGGAAATCCTCGGTCGACGAATCGGCCGAATCGTCGACCTACTTCATTGCACAGGGGCAGAATTCTCAGAGCAGGCTCTCGGGATTCTCCAGCATCCCGACCACGGTGTTCAGGAACCGTGCCCCCTCCGCGCCGTCCACGACGCGGTGGTCGCAGCTGAGGCTCAGGGGAAGCACCAGTCCCGCGTAGAAGCGTCCGTCCTTCACCAGGACGCGCTCCTTGGCGCGGCCGGCGGCGAGGATCGCCACCTCCGGGTAGTTGATGATCGGCGTCGCGAACATCCCGCCGTAGCTGCCCACGTTCGAGATCGTGAACGTGCCGCCCATCGACTCCTCGCGCTTGATCGAGCGGTCCTTGCACGCGGCGGCGAGGCGCTTGACCTCGGCGGCGAGCTCGACCGGGCTCTTCGCGTGCGCGTCGCGGATCACCGGGACCATGAGACCGTTGTCCGTGTCCACGGCGCAGCCGAGGTTGACCGGCCCCTTGACGAGGATCTCGTTGTTCGCGTCGTCGGTGATCGCGTTCAGCGTCGGGTGCTTCTTCAGCGCCTTGCAGATGGCCGCCATGATGAAGGGCAGCATGCTGAGCTTCTGGCCGGTGACCTTGCTGTACTCCTTGCGCTTCGCCTCGAGCGCGGTCACGTCCGCCTCGTCGACCACCGTGAAGTGCACGGTGGTGCGAACGCTGCGGTCGAGGCTCTCCGCGATCTTGCGGCGCACGCCGCGGAACGGCACGCGCTGGGTGACGCCGGTGCCGTCGATGTAGACGCTGCCGGGCGCGATCTGCGCCGAGCGCGGCGCGAAGCCGCCGGCGGCCGGGGCCGCGGCGCCCGCGCCGGTGCCCGCGAACTGCTCGATGTCGGTGGCGGTGACGCGGCCGTTGCGGCCGCTGCCCGGGACGCGCTGGATGTCGACGCCCAGCTCGCGCGCGATTCGGCGCACCGCGGGGGTGGCGAGCGCCTTGCCGTCGCGAGCGACCGCGGCGGCCTCGGGCGCGCGGCGCGCGAACCGGTCGCTCACCGTGAGCGTGCCGCTCATGGTGCCGACCACGGTTCCCTGGTCCTCGGTGGCGCTCGGGACGCCCGCCGCGACCTGCGAGGAGAGGCACGCGGCGCCGGAGCCGGTGCCGTTCGTCGATGCGCCGCCGGATGCGGCGGGTGCGGCGGCGGCGGGCTTCGCGGCGGCCGCGCCGTAGCGCACCAGCACCGCGCCGACCTTGATGATGTCGCCGGGCTTGCCGCAGATCTCGCTCACGGTGCCCCCCCACGGGGAGGGCACCTCGACGAGCGCCTTGTCGGTCTGCATCTCGGCGAGCGTCTGG
>JAIYBS010000141.1 GCA_027488415.1 Planctomycetaceae bacterium
AAGCTCTTGATGCTCGCCTCGACCGCCTGTGCGTACGGGCAGAGCCGGCGGATCGTGTCCTCGGGCTTCCCGCCTGCGGCGGCGTGCGCGAAGGTGGGCATGCTGCCGATGCGGAAGCCGCCGATCTTCTTGATCAGCTCCGCGAGCTTGGTCGCGTCGCCCGCGGTGCCCGCGCCGGGACGCACGAGGAGGTGCGCCTCGTAGCGCTCGATGCCGGCGAGCGCGCGCTTCACGTTCGCGGCGTAGTGGTCGAAGCGGTCGGCGGGGAGCGCGGAGAGCTCGATCGCGACGGCCGGGGCGCCGAGCTTGCTCGCCGCGAGGCCGAGCCGCTCGACGCGGGCGATCGAGGCCGCGGCGTCGTCGCCGCCGAACTCGAGCGCGGACTCGTCCACGAGCACGAGCACGGGGCAGCGCGCGCGGTCCGCGCGGTCGCGGAGTCGCTCGACGTCCTTCGCGGCCATGCCGCGCAGGAGCGAGGTGTTGACGTTGAGGCCCTTGAGCCCGAGCTCCTCGGCGACGAAGTCCGGGATGTCCAGCGGCGCGAGCGCGAGCTTGGCGCGCTTGACGTGCTGGAGGGACCGGGTGGAGACGGTGAGGAGCATGGGGTGGGGAGCGCCGGAAGACGCGACCGCAGTCTAACCGGACGGCTATCATTCCCGCCTCGACCGGCGCCGCAGGCGCGGGGAACGACGAACGAGCCAAGGAGACGCGATGTCCAGCCCGAGCAACTGCCGCTACACCGAGACGCACGAGTGGTTCCGCCAGGAGCCGGACGGCACCGTGACCATGGGGATCACCCAGCACGCGGCCGATGCGCTGACCGACATCACGTTCGTCGAGATGAAGCCGGCCGGCACGACCGTCGCCGCGGGCGGCACCGTGGGCGAGGTCGAGAGCGTCAAGACGAGCAGCGAGATCTACGTCCCCTGCGCCGGCACCGTCACCGCGGTGAACGACGCGGCCCACAAGGACCCGTCGCTCCTCAACAGCGATCCGTTCGGCAAGGGCTGGCTGGTGCGCCTGAGCGGCTGCGACCTCTCGAAGGCCGCCGGCCTGATGGACGCGGCCGCGTACGACAAGCAGAACGGGCACTGACGTGCTTCCCGGAGCGCCCAGCGCCGGCGGCGGCACGGTCGCGTTCGCGGCCGGGCAGGCGTTCGTGCGGGCGCGCGGGGTGCGCAAGACCTATCGCTCCGGCGAGCGCGGGGTCGCGGCGCTGCGCGGCGCGGACCTCGAGATCGCCGAGCCGGGCTTCTACGGGATCATGGGCGCCTCGGGCAGCGGCAAGAGCACCCTGCTCTACCTGCTCGCGGGGCTCGACCGCGCCGACGAGGGCGAGATCGAGGTCGGCGGCGCGCGCATCGACCGGATGTCGGAGGACGAGCTCACGCTGCACCGGCGCAAGCGGATCGGCGTGGTGTTCCAGCAGTACAACCTGCTGCCCACGCTGACGGCGCTCGAGAACGTGATGCTCCCGGGGATCCTCGACGGCGCCGACCGCGGCACGCTCGAGGCGCGCGCGCGGGAGCTGCTCGGCACGCTCGGCCTCGCGGACCGCGCGACCCACCGGCCAGAGGCGATGTCGGGCGGCGAGCAGCAGCGCGTGGCGATCGCGCGCGCGCTCCTCTTCGAGCCGCCGGTGCTGTTCGCCGACGAGCCGACCGGCGCGCTCGACAGCGCCAACAGCGAGCGCATGTGGCGCATGCTCGACGAGCTCGCGCGCGAGCGGCGCATGGTCGTGCTGATGGTGACGCACGAGCCGGCCGCGGCCGCGCACTGCAGGCACGTGTTCGTGATCCGCGACGGCGTCGTCGCGGGCGGCTTCGAGACGAAGGGAATGAATGCGAGCGACCTGGTGGTTCGCGCGTCAGGGCTTGGCGGCCAGGCGCGGTAGGACCGCGCTGCTGGCGCTGGCGGTCGTCCTCGCGAGCACGCTCGTGACGGCTGTGGCGTGCGGCCTCGAGAGCGCGCGCGGCAACGCCGAGGCGAGCCTGCGGCGCTCGATCGGCGGCACCGATGCCCGGCTCGTCAACCGCTTCGGCGCGGCGTTCGACGCGGCCGAGGCCGACCGCGTGCGGGCGCTTCCCGGCGTGGACGCCGTGGGCACGAGCCTCGGCGGCTCGCTCTCGCTCGTGCGCGCCGACGGCGGGCGCGGCGACGACGGCAAGCCGCGCCGGACCGTGGCGCAGACGCGCGGCCTCGACTCGGCGGGGGACGCGCGTTTCCGCATGCAGGAGATGCGCGAGGGCCGGCTGCCCGAGCGAACCGGCGAGATCGCGATCGACCCGCTCACCGCGAAGGCGCTCGCCGCGGGCGTCGGCGAACTGCTCGCCGTGCAGCGGTTCGGCGACCCGATCGAGCTGCGCGTGACCGGCATCATCGACCGCGCGACGCTCGGCGCGCTGCAGCGGCCGTACGTGGTGGTCGAGCGCTCGACGCTCGTCGAGGCGAACGGCAGCGACGAGGTCACGCAGGTGATGGTCGCGCTGCGAGACGGCGTCGACGTGCCCGCGTGGGTCGCGGAGCACTCGCCGAAGTTCGAGGAGCCGCTGTCCCTCGAGCCGAGCGAGCTCTACACGACGGGGTTCGACAAGCAGATGAACGCGATGCGGCTCGGCTTCGTGCTCGTGAGCGCGATCGCCTTCATGAGCTGCGCGTTCATCGTCGGGACG
>JAIYBS010000257.1 GCA_027488415.1 Planctomycetaceae bacterium
CGAGGGCCGGTGCGAGCTTCCACGCCGCCATGAGGAGCGGGAAGTTCCACGGGATCACCTGCCCGCACACGCCCACCGGCCGCGGATCGCGCGCACCCGGCATCGCGTAGCGGAGCTTGTCGCACCATCCCGCGTGGTGGAAGAAGTGCTGCGCGGCGAGCGGCACGTCGACGTCGCGGCTCTCCTTGATCGGCTTGCCGCCGTCGATCGTCTCGAGCACCGCGAGTTCGCGCGCCCGCTCCTGGATGCGCCGCGCGATGCGGTACAGGTACTTCGCGCGCTCGCTCGCCGGCAGCCTCGACCAGCCCTTGAACGCCTTGCGCGCGGCGGACACCGCCGCGTCGACGTCCTCAGCGTCGCCCTCGGCGATCTTCGAGAGCTGCTCCTCGGTGGCGGGGTTCACGGTCGCGAACCGCCGCTTCGAGTGCGGGTCGACGAACTTGCCCCCGATGAAGAGCTTGGTGGACTCGGGGATCTCGACCTTCACCGATTCGGGGGCCGGGCTGTATTCCCAGGTGGCCGGGAAAACAGGGCTTTCGGGCGTCTCTGCCATGCGCAGAATGCTACTTGCGGCACGACCGGCTGAATCGGCGGGCGGCCTTTCGGCGAAACCATCGCAGGAGTCCATCCACATGCTGATCGCAACGCTCGCGTTCCTCGCTTCCGCCCTCCAGCCGCACCCCGCGCCGTCCGACGTGCCGACGCCCGCCGCCGCGCCCGCGGCCTCGCGCCCCGAGGGTGCCCCTGCGGTCGGCGAGTCGATCCGCGTGGTCGGAGATGCCGCCGTGAAGCCCGAGCGGCTCGAGAACGGCGAGTACCGCCTGCCCGCGATGGGCATGGTGATCGAGGCACCGCTCCCCGAGGGCTACCCCGCGCCGACGCCGCCCGGGATGATCGAGCTCAAGACGTATCCCGTGGTGCGGCGCGCCGAGTACTCCGCGAAGGGCTCGAGCAACTTCGGCATGAACGTCGGCTTCTGGCCGCTCTTCAACCACATCAAGAAGCGCGACATCGCGATGACCAGCCCGGTCGAGATGGACTACCGCCCCGAGGGCGAGCGCACGCCGCTCACGCCGATGCAGGATGCCGAGGGCAGCTGGACGATGAGCTTCCTCTACCGCACCGTCTCGCTCGGCCCGACCGGCGAGGACGGGCGCGTGAAGGTCGTCGACAACCCCGAGATGACCGTCGTCTCGATCGGCATGCGCGGGCCGTACGGCATGGGCGCGGTCAACGCCGGCCTGGAGGAGCTGCAGAAGTGGTTCGCGGCGCAGGATGCGTGGGAGCCGGTCGGTGATCCGCGCGGCCTGAACTACAACGGGCCGGACGTGCCGCTCAAGAGCAAGTGGAGCGAGGTGCAGGTGAAGGTGCAGCGCAAGGCGAAGCCTGCGGCCACCTCCGCCGACACGCCGAAGGCGGCGCCTGCGACCGCACCGGCACCGGTCACGCCCGACGCGGCGCAACCCCGCCGATGAGCTGGCCGTCGCGCGGCCGCATCGCGAGCACCGCGACGCCGAGCGCCACCATCAGCATCGAAAGCAGCATCGGCGCCGTGAGCGGACCGACGGTGAAGACGTCGTGGTCCGGCTCGCGGTACGCCTCGCTGACGTTGCGCAGCACGCCGTAGCCGATGAGGAAGGCCGCCGTGAGCGCACCCGCGCGACGCGGCCTCCACCACACCAGCACGAAGAGCAGCATTAGCGCGGGCCCGTCGGTGGCGGCCTGTATGAAGTTGTTCGGGTAGTGCGCGGGGACGAGCTTCGCCACCTCGGAAATCGAGGCCTCGTCGCCCGCATACGCCATCGCCACCAGGTGACGCGCGTGCGCCTGCGCATCGGGCGTCGTCGCGAGCGAGATCGCCTCTTCCGGGTACTTGACGCTCCACCACGGCGGGTTCGCCTGCATCGCCTGCGGCAGCAGCTTGCCCGGGAGCTCGCCATTCACCCAGTTCGCGAGACGCCCGAACATGAGCCCGGGCGGCGTGATGAACGCCGCGGTGTCGACCATCGCCAGGCGGCCGATGCCGTGCCGCCGCGCGAACAGGATCGACGCGGTCACCACGCCGATCACGCCGCCGTGGCTCGACATGCCGCCGCGCTGGATGGCGAGCAGCTCCCACCATGGGACCTTGTCCGTGAACGTCCAGAGGAGCTCGCGGTCGTAGAAGAGCGCGTGCCCGAGCCTGCCGCCGACCACCACGCCGACGACGCACCACGTGATGTAGTCGCCCACGAGCGCTGCGGGAAGCGGCGTGCGGCCGGTGCGCGCGAGCCATCGCAGTACGAGCCACGCGACCAGGAACCCCATCGCGTACGAGACGCCGTACCAGCGAGGCCCGATGCCCTGCGAGATCTCGAACACGAACGGATCGAGGTGGTGGACGATGCTCTCTGCAAGAAGCGTCACGGTGCGCAGGATACGAACGCGTGCCGCGTACGATCGGGCCATGGCGACCGCCTCCAACGGAATGCCCGAGTTCCAGCGCCCCTCCCACGAGGGCGACCTCGGTCCCTACATCCGGACGCTCGTCGCCGGGAACACGCTGACATTCGGTAACGCCCAGGCCGCGTTCGCCTCCCTGATGCTCGGTGCATCGCACCACGCCGAGATGGGCGCGCTGCTCGCGCTGCTCGCGACGCGTCTGCCGACCGCGGACGAGCTCGCGGGCGCGGCGACCGTCATGCGCGCGCACGTCGACCACCTCGAGACTGGCGTGCCGCCGGAGCAGCTGCTCGACACCGCGGGAACGGGAGGCACCGCGAAGCTCTTCAACGTCTCCACGACGGCCGCGATCGTGGCCGCGGCTGCCGGCGCGAAGGTCGCCAAGCACGGCAACCGGAGCCGCACGGGGCGCGGCAGCGCGGAGGTGCTCGCCGAGCTCGGCGTCGACGTCGATGCCGGGCGCGACGTGCAGCGGCGGTGCATGGACCAGGCCGGCATCTGCTTCTGCTTCGCGATCCACCACCACCCTGCCACGCGGCACGTGATGCCGGTCCGCAAAGCGCTGCCGATCCCCACGATCTTCAACCTGCTCGGGCCGCTCACGAACCCGGCTGGCGCGCGACGCCAGGTGATCGGCGTGTACGGACCGCGCTTCGTGCGGCCGGTCGCCGAGGCGCTCGCGCGACTCGGCGCGATCCACGCGATCGTGGTTCACGGAACCGACGGCCTCGACGAATGCTCGATCACCGCGCCGACGCTCGTCGCGGAGGTGCGCGACGGCACGGTCGGCGAGATGCAGGTTGATCCGGGTGCGCTCGGCCTCCGACGGGCCTCGCACGAGGAGCTCGCGGCGCGCGACCTCCCCGAGGCGGCGCGACTCGTGCGGTCCCTGCTGCACGGAGACGAGCGCGGCCCGTGCCGGGACATGCTGCTCCTCAACGCCGCGATGGCGATCGTCGCCGCCGGCATCGCGACGGACGTCGCCGCGGGAATCGCGGCAGCCGAACGAGCGATCGATTCCGGCGAGGCCGCGCGCACGCTCGAGCGGCTGCGCGTCGCCTCGCGCGGATGAGCCGGCCGTCTGCAGCGAAATTCCGCACGGATTCGGGAACCATGCCCGCGGAACCCTAAGGTGCGGGAATGGACCTTGTCCTCGAGGAGAAGCCGCCGCGCGAGCGATGGCCGCTCGCGTTCCGGATGGCGATCGCGGTCGCGGCCGGCGCGGCGGCGGCATGGCTGGCCTCGGGCCTTGCGGCCTCCACTGCCGATGCGCCCGTCGTGGAAGCGAGCGAGCGATCGGGGCTTGCGTGGCCCGTTGCGGTTGCGTCGCTCGCTGCGGCAACAGCGTGGACGATCGCGCTGCGGCGGCGCATCCTCAGGGACATCGCCGCGACGGTCGTCGCCGCTGCGGCGGGCGCGATGCTTGCGATCGCCTCACCTGACCGATCCGTGCCGGACCTCCCGGCGGGGCCAATCGACGTGGAGGGGACCGTTTCCACCGAACCACGGATCGACACCGATGGCGGAGACGAGCTCGCCGCACACTCGTTCCGTCAGGCGTCGACGTCGTTTCGGCTGTCGATGGGCACGGACGGCGAATCGGTGAGCGTCCGCGTGGCGGGGATGGCTCCGCTCCCGGGACGCGGGACGCCGGTCCGAGTGCGCGGGTGGTGGAAGCCGCTCGGCACGAGGTTGAACCCGGGAATCCCCGCGCGTGAACCCTCCGCCGTCATCGAGGTGACGTCGGCCACACTCGTACATCCGCTCGACGACGGACCCATCGACGCCTGGGTACGCAACGCGCGGCGCACGGCCAATGATTGGCTCTCCGAGTCGATGCCGGCCTTCGCGACCGACGGCGAGCGCGCGCTCGTCTCCGCGATGACGACTGGCGTCCGGCTCCCCGGTCTTGCCCCGCACGCGGCGGATTTCCGTGCGGCCGGCATGAGCCACGTGCTCGCCATCAGCGGGTTCAACGTCGCCGTGCTCGTTGCCGGCTCCGTTGCGGCCGCCGCGCTGCTCGGCGCGCCGGCATCGATCCGCGCGTTGGTCGCCGTCGTCACCGCGATCGCGTTCCTCCTCGTCACGGAGCCGGAGACGAGCGTCCTGCGCGCCGGGCTCGGGGCCGGGCTCGCCGCCGCCGCGTCGATCCGCGGCGGTCGCGCGCGCGGGCTCGGAACGCTCGGTGCCGTGGCACTGGTCGCGATGTTCATCGACATCCGTTGCATCCGCGGAGCGGGCTTCCAGCTGAGCTACGGCGTGGTGGTCGCGCTGCTCGCCGTCGCACCGATCGTCACGGCCCGGTGGCAGCGGCGCGCGAGAGCCGCATGGGACGCGATCTACGCACGTGGCCGAGTCCCGGAGCTGCCCGAGATGGCGGTCTCCGCCATGATCGGATCCGTGTGCGCATCGCTCGTGGCCTGGAGCGTCAGCACGCCGATCGCCCTACACCATGCGGGATCGATCTCGTGGCTCGCGGCGCCGCTGAGCGTCGTGACGATGCCGGCTGCCGCGCTCGCCACCATCGGCGGCGCGATCGCGATGGCGACGCACGGGGTTCTCGGCACGGCCGCGATGTGCGCGGGATCGGTCTCCGTGCTGTGCGTCCGGTCGCTTGCGTGGATCGCGTCCGTTGCCGCAGAACACCCAAACTCGACCTCCGCCACCGGTCGACCTGGCATGACGTGGGCGGCCGCGATGCTCGTCGCGATCGTGGTCGCGTGGATCAACCCAAGGCGGCGATGGCGTTGGTTTGCGGGCGCGGTAGCGGCAGTAATCGTCGCAGGCTTGCTCTCTGGAACCATCTGCTCGGCACGAACGTCCTTCGACGGCAACGAGGTGATCGTCGACTCGATGGCGGTCAGCCGTGGTTCGTGCTCGCTCATCCGAACGCCAGGAACCACCGTGATCCTCGATGCCGGCGCCCTCGGCGACCCAGATGCCGGCTCCCGGACGATCGTCCCTTCGCTCGCGGCGCTCGGGGTTCGGCGCGTGGACGCGCTGGTCATCGGCTCGCGATCGCTCGCGAGCTGCTCGGCGGTTCCCGAGGTGCTCCGCGCATTCGACGTCCGCTCCGTGATCATCGAGCGCTCTGCCGCGGAGTCCTTCGCGCAGGCACGCAACGGCCACGGCGCGGAACTTCGTGAGTTGCTCCGCTCGCTGGGCACGTCCCCTCAATCGACATCGGACGGCCCGGCAGTCGACGTCGGAGATCTCAGGCTCATCGCGCTCATCCGATCCGTCGGCGAACGCGGCCAGCAACGATTCGCCCTCGCGGTTCGGCATGCGGCCTGGCCGCCCGACAGGCGGTCCATCCTTGTCCGCACCGATGCCCGCATCGCATGCGACGAGGATTCCGTCCCCGCCGCCTTCGCAGACGATCGCGCGATGCGTACGGTCGTCGGCGAACATCCCCGCGGCGAGGTCTTCGCTTGGACGGCGGAAGGCTGGAGATCCGTGGGACCGGCCGATGCTCAGCGCGGAACGACGATCGCGCGCTCGAGCACGGCGAACGCGCCGGCGAGCGATCCGTCTGCGTTCGACAGCTCGACCTCGAACGCCTCGGCCGGCAGGTCCACGCGCAGCTCGAGGCGTTCACGGTCAGCGCCGAGCCGCTCGCGGAGCAGCTCGCGACCGCCCGCGCGGACGACGAGGTCCGGCGTACCCGCGGAACGCGCCGTTGCGGGGCGACGGACGACGGCGACCAATCGCGAAGGCGCGGACGGTGCCGGATAGGTGAGCACGACCGGCCCCTCGACCTCGATCGGCGGCGCATCCAGTGCCCAGGTGCCCGACTGCGCGGTCGGTGCGGGCGTCGCCTCGCGAACGCGCTCCATGCCCTTCGGCGCCGCGATTCCCGGATTCATCGATGCAAGCGACACCACCGACGCCGGCGACGACTGCACCGCCGCCACCATCCTGCGCGGCACCGTCATGATGGGCATCCGGGCGCCGGTGACGCCGGGGAGCCGCAGGTAGCCAGCATCGACCCACTCCGCGTTCGGTGCGTCGATCACCGTGCCGTCGGCGAGCCAGACGCGCGACCCCGAACGCTCCTTCGCCGGACCCGCGAGGCGGAACGCGGAGATCGCAGGCATGTCGAGCTCAACGACCGTGCGATCGGCTCCCGAGCCCCGCTCGACCGAGACCGACTTCGGGCCAATGGCGGTGACGATGCCCTGCACGCGATCGCCGTTACGGAGCTCAATGACGTCCTCGTCCGCAGCCGCCGGCATGCCCGCGCCCGCGAACACCACGGCCTGAATGCCGACGGTGTCCATCGGAATCGCCGCGCACCACGGCGACACCCACTTCGCGACGCCGTCGACGAGGCCGACGCCGCCCGGAATGCGCTGGCCGTCGGACAGGAACAGCACTCCTGAATCGGTCGCACGGATCTCGCCGATGCCGTCGGCGAGAATCGCACGAACCTCGTCGATCGACGGCGGCCGCGCGTCGGGCGAGACGAGCCCGACCGATCCGTCGGGGCCGATCGAGAGCATCGACTGCGTGATCTCGGGTGTCACCGCGGGCCGTGCCCGATCGCGCATGCGCGGCAGCTCGAACGCGGGCTTGCGCGGCTGGCCGTCGTCGAACGGGTTCGGCAGCTGTGCGTTCGCCACGGAGGCGAGCGTCGCCGCGGCAAGTGCCGCGCAAGCCGCGAGGTTCGGGAACGCGTCGCGCATCAGTTCACTTCTGGAAGATCGGCAGGTACCGCTTCGGCATCTGCATGATGATGAGGGCCATCGAGGTCCCGAGCGGCTGGCCCCACTGCGGGTCCGACCAACTGCCGTCGTCCTCCTGGTGCTGGATCAGCTCAGAGCGGATCCGGGGCCACCAGTCCTTCCACCAGTCGCCGCCTGCGAGGTACATGGCCTGCGCGGCGTAGTAGTGGCCGTAGAAGTAGTACGCCTGCGCGACCGGCCCGGACCCGTCCGGCAGCGCGACGCGACGCAGGTACCCGAGCCCGCGCGGGATCGAGTCGTCCTCGTACACGCCCGCGTAATAGAGCGTGGCCACGCCCGCCGCGGTGCGCGGCCACGCGCTCGCGCCGGTCGAGCGCATGTAGCGGAAGCCGCCGTCGGGGTTCTGGCACTCGCGCACGTAGCGGACGGCGTTGTCGATCACCTGCTTCGGGATGCGGATCCCCGCATTGCGCGCGCTGCGGAGCGCCATCACCTGGCAGATCGTGACGCTGACGTCCGCGTCGTCCGGCACCGGGTTGTAGCGCCAGCCGCCCTCGTCGTTCTGGCTGTTCTCGACGAGCCGGATCGCGCGCGTGAGCGCATCGCGGACGCGGGTGTCCTCCGGCGACATCCCGTAGATCTCGCCCAGGAACAGCGCCGCGAAGCCATGGCCGTACATCGGCACGTTGCTTCCGTCGGTGGTGACGAGGCCGCTTTCGGTCGAGTGCTTCAGCACGTACTCGAGCGCCCGCTCCACCACCGCGCCGTAGCGACCGCGACCGGGGAGGTTCCCGTCCGCCATGAAGGCGAGCGCGCACAGCGAGACGATGCCCGCGTTGGTCGACAGGCGGCCGCGGCCGAAGCTGCCATCCGCGTTCTGCGCGCGTGCGAGCCACTGCAGGCCGCGCTCGACCGAATCGCGCCACCGCTGGTTCGTCTCGTTCTCGAGCGGCGCGTTCTGCGCCGAGGCTCCCGCGTCGGAGGGACGCGCCGCGTCCTTCTCGATCACCGCGTCAACGGCGGGCGGTGCCGGGGCGGGCGCCGCGTCCTGTGCGGCCGCCGAGGCCGGCGCGACGGCCTGCGCGAACGCCAGCGCGATGCTTGCGGCGGCAGCGATCATCGCTTCCGCTCCTCGGCAAGACGACGGTAGTAGTCCTGCGTCAGCCGCCGATACGCGGAGCTCATCGGATCGCGGAACCCCTGGCGAACGGCCTCGCGAACGCGAGGCGGCAGGCGACCCCACTCGGCACGGCCCTCGTCGAACTGCGCATCCTGCGTCGTCGGGTCCTGCGTCGGTGGCGGCTCGTTCGCGCCCGAATCACCGGCGTTCTTGCTCCGGCTGCCGTCGTTCCCCTCCTGCTTCGATCCATCGCGACCGCCGCGTTCCTGACCGTCCTCGCGCGGCTCCTCGCGTTCGCCGTCCTTGCCTTCCTGCTGACCGGACTTTCCCTTCGACTGGCTGCTCTGCTGCTGCTGGCCGGAGGAGGACTGCTGTTGTTGTTGCTGCTGCTGCTGTTGCTGCTGCATCCGTTGCGCGGACGCGATCAGCTCGTCGAGCTTGCGGACGACCGACTCCTGCACGCGCCGTGCCGGCAGGCCCGCCTCATTCTCGTCGAGGAGCCGCGCGCTCTGCCGCATGTCGTCGATCGCCGACGCGAGGATGTCGCGGGGCTTCGCGCCGTCGAGGCTGCGGTCGAGGTCCGACTTCCGCTGCTCGGCCGAACGGTCCTTCCCGTCACCACCGATGCCGAGCGCCTCGTCGAGCGACGGCGGATCCGCGGCCGGAGGCGGCTTCGGCGGCGGCGACTGCAGCGCAAGCACGACGAGCAGTGCGGCGATCATCCGCCCGCTCCCTTCTCGCCGCCCTCGGGGCGCGGAGCGTCGACGCCTTCGGGGTTGGCCTGCTGCTGTTCCTGCATCGCCTTCATCCAGCGTTCGCCGAGCTCGAGGATCCGCTTCTGCCGAGCGGCTACCCGCGCAAGGTAGGCGGCGCGGTCGGCCTCGGGAAGCTCCGATGCGGCCGCGGTGTCGTCAAGGACCCGCTGCGCCATCGTGCGCAGGAGGCGGAGCTCCGCCATCGGCGGAACGCGCTCGTTGCCGCCGCCTTGCCCGCCACCGCCGCCTTCCTGCTGCTGACCGGGCTTGCCCGGGGCCTGCGCGAACGGATCGTCCGGCTCCGGTGGGTCCGAGAGCGCCTCCATCATCGCGGTGATGCCCGCCTCCACCTCGTTCTGCACCATCACGGTGCGGCGGGACGGCGCCGACGACTGCAGGTCCTTCGCCGCCGACTGGCTCGCAGACACCATCTCCTGGTTGGACGCCGAGTAGAGCTCGCTGCCGGCGATGTCCTCGCGCTTGGCCATCGCCTCGAGCAGGCCGGTCACCGCCTGCTGCTCGCTCGCGACGCGCCGGCTCTCGATGAAGGCGCGACGGTCGAGCGGCTTGCCGGGTGCGGGCACGATCGACTGCGTGCCGGTGCGCGCGCTCCGCTGCCGCTCGAGGATCTGTGCGTACACGCCGCGGAGCTCCTCGCGCCGGCGGTTCTCGGCGGCTCGTTCCGCGTCGCGCTTGGCCTGCTGCGCGGCGACGAGCGCCTCCTGGACCGACACGCGCGCCGCATCGAGCGATTCGCGCGCCGGCGGGATCTCCGCGGGCTGCTTGCGGAGCTCGACCGCCGCCCCGTCGAGCTGCTCGGCCGACCGGGCGACGAGCGTCGCGGCACGACGCAGCTCGTTGCCCGCCGATGCCGCGAGTTCCGCGACGCCCGCAGCGTTTCGCGAGAGCGCGAGCATGCGCTTCGCCTCGCCGTCGATCGCCGCCGGATCCTCCGCGCCGAGCCGCTGCATCGGCAGCGTGCGCTCCTCGATGTCCGCGAGCAGGCCGCGGATCGCATCGACCGCGTCGGCCACGCGGCGCTCGAGCTCCTCGGTGCGCCGCTTCTGCTGGTTCCGCATCGCCTGCTGCATCGCCTCAACGGCCTCGGCGGCCTGCTGCTGCGACTGCTGCGCGGCCTGCATCCGGTTCTCCTCGGTGTCGCGCGCGCCCTGCTCGAGCTGCCTGGCGAGCCCGCGCTCGTCGGCCTCGCGCTGTGCCTCGCGCATCGCCTCCGACGCACCCGGATCGCGCTCCTTCCCCTCCTCGGCCCGCTCGCGGTCGACCTCCTCCGCGCGCCGCGCGAGGTCCTCGGAGAGCGCACGGGCCTCGGACGCCGCCTCGCGCTGCGCCTGCGCC